>NZ_JAPMOU010000160.1 GCF_028858535.1 Spartinivicinus poritis | reverse complement strand
GATTCCTGGGGGCTATATTAATAGCCCTACTAAATCACTTAATAACCCTTTACCACGACGTTTTAAATTATACACAAACTCAAACAATGCCAAATAATAAGGCAATTTCTCTTGCGATATACCGCGATGCGGCCTGAGCCAAGACCGCAGAAGTGACCAACAGCCTTCTACGGTGTTGACATGAACCTCATAAAAACCATCACCATCTTCATCCCGAGCATATTCACCCTTCCCATGACAAACGGTTTTATGCTGATAACCCCAGGTTGGCAATCTACCATAAATGTTGTATTCATCAGTATAAATTAATGTGTCTGGACTAATAACTTGCTTGATAATAGGAGCTATGGTTTTCTGCTTTACGTTCTCCAACATGCGAATAATCAACTGTCCTCCACGCTCAACTAGCCCTAAAATCGGTGGTTTTTCTTTTTCTAAGGTTCCTCGTCCTCTTGCTCCTTTCAGTCGATTACGCCGGCCTTTTCGTCCTTTTTTTTACTGCTTCTGGCTGACCTTTATGACCAGCAACTACATACACTTCATCGGCTTCTACTTCACCACTTAATTGCTCAATGGGTAGGCTAGCAAAAATACTTTCGCGCAGCTGACTGGTCATGTATTGTGCATCATCTTTATTTAAATCAAGTTCATGGGCAATTTGTCGGTTGGATAAGTTGAGGCCCATAAAATACAAGCAGAGTATCCAGACTTTTAATGGCTGATGATGTCCTGCAAATACAGTGAATGTTAAGTCATCAAATCGCTTTTTACAGCTCTGGCAGTGATAGCGTTTACGAGCTTTTTGGGTAGTGTGATAACCATGACTTTTCACTCCATGGGATTGGCAATAAGGGCAACACACTCCTTCTGGCCAACGTCGTTGACGTATAAGCTGATAACAATACTCATCACTAACCAGTTGCTTTATATTGATCATTTTTATAAACGACTCGTTGATAATCCATTATGAATGCTCGAGTATACAGCTTTTTGCCTGCTAACATAGTCCCCCAGGAATCCATATAGAGCC
>NZ_JAPMOU010000159.1 GCF_028858535.1 Spartinivicinus poritis | reverse complement strand
ACGTCAGTCTATAACAAACTCAATGGACTAGAGCCTGGCGTGATGGAAGCCCTTGTTGAAGAGACAAGCCTTGAATTTGACCGGATAATTAAAGGTTTAAATCATGACGAAACAAAGTCCTGGTTACCTGGTTACCTGGTTATTCAGGATGGAAATTGCATTGAGGCAACCCATAGGCGTTTACAAGTTTTGCGCCAAAGTGATGGAGCACCTTTGCCAGGAAAAACGATCGTGCTTTATTCGCCTGAAACTGGGCTCATAACGGATATTGTTCCTTGTGAAGATGGCCATGCGCAAGAAAGGTCTTTACTCGCTCAAGTACGCCAAAAAGTGAAACGAAACCAGGTGTATGTGATGGATAGTAATTTCTGTGTATTAAGTCACCTGGAGGGTATAGTCGAGCAAACAGGTTACTTTGTTTGTAGAGTACATCAACGCTTTTCCTACAACATATTAAGTGAACCAGTATCCCGAGGGGAGACTGAAAGTGGAGATTTATATGAGCAACAGGTAATCCTTCAAGGTAAAGATAATAAACAAATAAAATGTCGTTTAATTTCATTACACTTGTATAAACCCACTCGAAATGGTGCAACAAAATTATTACTAATTACCAACTTACCTGAATCAGATGCTCGTACAGAATTTATTGCTTATTTATACCAAAAGCGTTGGTCAATTGAGACAATGTTTCAACATGTCGAGTCATATCTTCATTCAGAAATTAATACTTTAGGTTACCCGCGTGCGGCATTGTTTGGATTTAGCATAGCCATTATCGCTTACAATGTGCTAAGTGTGATTAAGTCAGCGCTGAAGAGTGTTTATGGCGAAGATAAAGTAGAAAATGAAGTCTCAGGGTATTATATAGCAGGTGAAATAGGACGAACTTATGAAGGTATGAATATTGCGGTTTCAAAAGAAGACTGGCAACTATTTCAACTGGTTGGAGAACATGAATTTATAACGTTATTAAAGGACTTGGCAACCAATGTTGAACTTAAGAAATACAAGAAGCAGAAGCGAACACCCAAAAAGCCAGGCGTTAAGCCTGTGAGAAGAATAAGTCATAAACATGTGTCAACAGCAAAGTTATTACAATTGGTTAAAGGTTA
>NZ_JAPMOU010000158.1 GCF_028858535.1 Spartinivicinus poritis | reverse complement strand
TGAGTCATTAAAATACAGAGCGGCTGCATGAATAAATTAGCAGTTATGTCAATCTAAAAAAACTTCGGAACCGAGTGAGAAGTACAATACCTGTTTGATAAAGGACTAGGGTGATCTAACTGTTTTATTCACCCTAAAAGCCTACCAAGCTATACCGTTTTATAAATAATGTTGCTGACGCCTAATATTAAGGATCAACCTTTGCAGTTATCACAACATGAATGATTGCAGCCTGATTGATTTTTATGGTTATCAGCACAAGCATCACTACAATAATATTTATTGTCTTTCTGAACAGCTTTACTTACCTCAAAAACACAAACACAGTCCTTACAAGCACATTTTGCATTAACCACTTCAGTCATTTTAATATCCTTATTTAAAGTAATTCGCCTATATAATAATAGAAAAAAACACCAACGCAAATATAGTTTATATGACTATTAGTTCATATCGATATGTAATAACATAACAAATAAAGCGGGCGAAAATCATTTTTGTTATGTAATAATATAACGGTTTTGATCAATAATTTATCATGACATAAGTACACCACTTTTCATTTAACAAAGCAGTTAAAACACTTAACTTTTTAATAGGCATTCAGGTGATTTAAAGTAATTACTAGTATGGTTTCTTGAAAGCTATATAAACTACTCATCTATCTATCTATCTCTTGATTTTAGTGAACTAGTTTTGCCATGTTTTTTTAGTTATTTTTTTGGTGCTAATTTTTAAATCAAAAATAACAGGGGGAACTACGTCTTTTATCATCACCTTCCAAAATACTCCATTGAGTTTCATAGCAAGCAAGTCTGTGGTTAGTCAAGATTAGTCATGATGCAGAAAAAGTAGCTTAAAAACTGGTTAACTTTTGTATATAAGTTAACCAGGTTAAGCCTTATAAATCAAACACTTAGTGTTTTGCTACACGCCAGAAGTTTACAGTTACAAATATTGAAACATCAGGGTAATAAAACTTTATATAAGGCCAGGTAAGCACCTTTAACTAAACTACTATGAGCTATTGGTTTACAAGGATGGTAAGAAGACAATGGGAACTTGGTGGCTACTCGATTCCGAAGTTTTTTTAGATTGACATAACTGCTAATTTATTCATGCAGCCGCTCTGTATTTTAATGACTCAGAGGGCT
>NZ_JAPMOU010000157.1 GCF_028858535.1 Spartinivicinus poritis | reverse complement strand
TGTTCTGGTCAAACTAAACCGGACACTTTTCTCTGAGATTGTTCAAAGTTAACTGGAGACATATTTTCATTAGCCGTATGCAAACGTTCCAGATTATAATATTTCATATATGCAGTAACATCTTGTCTTATATGCTGGCGAGTAGGTTGCTCTGTTTTTAAAATCCAGTCGTGTTTTAAACTGCCAAAAAATCGCTCTACTACTGCATTATCCCAACAAGCGCCCACGTCACCCATTGAAGAACGTATCTGATGCTTTTTTAATAAACGTTGAAATGGCTGACTTGTATACTGTGATCCTCTATCACTATGAAATACTAAGCCGGCTTTCGATTGTCGTAAATAAATGGCTTTAGTCATCGCTTTGCAAATTAAGTCTGTATTCATACGACTGGCCATATGCCAGCCAACAATTCGACGAGAAAATAAATCCATGACAATTGCCAAATACACCCAACCCTAAGCTGTCTTCAGATAAGTAATATCACCAGCCCACACCTCATTTGGAGCAACTGGATTGAAGTTCTGATTTAACAGATTATCAGCAACCGGGTCGCTATGCTTACGTTTTGTGGTTACCTTATAAGCTACCCTTTGTTTAACTTTTAAGTTCAATTTTCTCATTAATGTGCGGACCCGATAGCGTCCAACTTGAAAGCCTTCTTCGCGTAGTTTCTTGGCTAACATGCGGCTTCCTAAGCTGTTTCTACTTGCCTTAAAGAGTGCTTTGGCTGGACGCTTACACCAGTCATAATAAGCAGACTCACTTACCTTCATCACACGACACAGTAGCTTAACAGGATAGTTATTAGCTGCTTGTTTTTGAATAAAGTTAAATTTTACTTCATTTCTTTCGCGAAGAAGGCACTCGCCTTTTTTAAAATTTCTTTTTCCATTTGCAGAGTTTTCACTTCTTTACGAAGGCGTTTCAACTCTTCGCGCTCACTTTCAGTTAAGGTTTTGCCAGCCTGCTTTTGCTCATAATCATCCTTCCAGCGATACAGTATATTTGAGTTAATACCCAATGATTTAGCTGCCTCTGGCACTGAATAACCTTGCTCCAAAACTAAGGCAACAGCCTCCGTTTTGAACTCTTTTGTGTACGTCTTGTAACTGCGTTTCTGACTCATACCAACACCTTAATGCTTGATACTTATTATCTCTCATTAAAGTGTCCGGTTCCATTAGACCAGAACA
>NZ_JAPMOU010000156.1 GCF_028858535.1 Spartinivicinus poritis | reverse complement strand
TTGTCAACAGACTATAGAGCGATAGCCCTACCTCAATTGGTGTATTATATTCTCCCCCTAGGAATCCATATAGAGCCGCTGCTTTTTAGAGTTGATCATTAGTTACTCACTATGGAGCAGTCAATGAGGCCGAGATTACCAGAAGACAGAGGCTGTGCCTATTTCCAAAAGTCCCCTTTTTTGTTACTCATTCAGTGTGGTCGACTTTTGAAAATTTTACCAGGTGTACCCATCACGGTAGCGCCACTGGGAACCGGTTTTGTAATGACAACATTAGCACCTACTTTGGCGTTGTCACCTACCTCAAAGTTGCCTAATAAAATAGCACCAGCACCAATGATAACGCCATTGCCGATTGTAGGGTGGCGTTTGCCTTTTTCTAGTTTATTGCCACCTAGTGTAGCGCCTTGATAGATAGTGACATCATTACCAATTTCTGTGGTTTCTCCAATTACCACACCAACACCATGATCAATAAATAAACGTCTACCTATTTTTGCTCCTGGGTGTATTTCTATACAGGTGAATAACCGGGAGATGCTGGAGATAAACCGAGCCAGCCATTTGAGCTGTTTGCACCAAAGCCAGTGACAGAGACGGTGAACGATTAAAGCATGAAGTCCTGGGTAATTGGTTAACACCTCGAAAGTATTTCTGGCAGCAGGATCTCGATTAAGGATACTCGTAACATCTTCACGAAGGTGTTTAAACATAGTTTATTGTCTTATTAGTCATGCTTAATTAGGGGAGAACTTAGAATAAAAATACTATTAATAGCCATGTACTATATCGTTACAAACTAATGCAAAAATGAATTAAAAAATACAGCATTTGTACATGCCGTCCCTGCTAATAATGAATGATATTAGTCCATGGGATACTCACAGCTCAGTGAGCCATTTATTAGTAGTTTAAATAATGCCTTACCAGGCTACAAAGCATCTCAGAAGCTTTCTACACAATGCGTGTATTTGTTGCTTTTGGTTAGCTAATTTTACACAAGCTGTGTAAAAACCGAGCTACTTATATTGTCGGATATTGAAGAGTTAACTAAACTCTTATATTGCTGCATTCAGACGATATAAGTCTTGTTCACAGCACTTTCCTTGAGAGATATTTTATTAGGCAGGGAAGTATGTTTTCCTGCTGTTTTATATTTTTAAAATTTCCTAATTATCATCATGCCTAAGCTATATTTAGTAGCTTACCTGGTAGCGGAGGTGTTCTCAGCGCTAC
>NZ_JAPMOU010000155.1 GCF_028858535.1 Spartinivicinus poritis | reverse complement strand
ACAGTCAGTACGTGTTTTTTGGATTTTGTTTTCGAGTAAAATAAATCGTTAGTGTCTTGCTAAGATTTATACTGTAATACAAAAGATATAGCATTAAATTGATGTTATATACAGTAGTAAATCATGTATAAATGTAATAGGGAATTAACAATAGTGATGAATAATTCTTCTAACCTGTATTGGGGACTAACAGCTCAGGATATACCTGGTCTACAGTTAAATAAATTAAAAAATATTGTTGAGTTTCATTATAGCAATAACAACATTTACCGTCGGCTATTGGATGATAGTGGTGTTAATCCCTCTCAATTAACTTCACTCGATCAGCTGAGTTTATTACCCATTATTGATCCTCAGCAGCTTAAACAAGATAAGTTTCCCAGTTTTTGCTCGTTGCCTTTGAGTGAAATTACTACTTTTTTAGAAACGTCTGGCTCTACTGGCAAACCTAAGTTAATTCCTGTGGCTAACAATGAAGTCTCTCATATTTATAAGCATGTTGCTCAGATGTTAAGTGTTGCTGGTGTAGGTTCACCTTATACTGATAACGGTCGCGCTAATAGATCAATATATTGTATGTTTCCCACTGGACCTTGGCCATCCAGTTTTTTTATTCAGAATGGCAGCGAGCAACTTGGACCAACAGTGCGAGCGGATGTGCGGATGCCGATTCATTGGCATAAAGATAAGTTAGCGTTACTAAGACCGGCTGATGTAATTACTTATCCATCGTTTCTATCTTATTTTTATGATCAGCTAAAAAATGAGTTGGAATTTTCTGAACTAGGTATTCAGCGAATAGTAATTGGTGGTGAACCTTTTACGGAAGCTTTTCGTGAAAAAATGGAGGCAGCGTTTCATTGTAAGATTTATGATATATATGGCTGTGGTGAAATTGGTGTGGCTTCCATTGAGTGTTCACATAGTCGAGCCACGGGGTATACCCATTGGTGTGCACCAGAACTACTGCTAGAAGTAGTAGACCCAGAAACCATGAAGCCTGTTGAGGATGGTGAAGTAGGTACGATGGTGGTGACAAACCTCTGGCGTAAAAGCACACCAATTATACGGTATGCGATGGGTGATATTGTTTGTAAAACGACTAAACAATGTGAATGTGGTAGTAGCTTACCTTTGGTAAGCAGGATTAAAGGACGTCAAGATGATACATTTTGCTATGGCGCGGCTAATTTGTACCCTGATCAAATAAACCAGGCAGTTACCAGGGCAGGTTATAGTGATAAATATGTATTAGAAATTATAGATAAACCCGATGAAATAGCTGCTGAACTTGTTATGCAG
>NZ_JAPMOU010000154.1 GCF_028858535.1 Spartinivicinus poritis | reverse complement strand
GAAGGTAAAGCAGTCAGCGGACAACGGGTTGCATACTCATAGGTCAACAGGGTAACGATAGACATAGCGGCCTCAAGGAGTTTCTCTCGTCCCTCAAGACTCCTCCTTGACCCACGCTATGCCTATCTTGTTTTGAGTCGACTATGAGCATGCCCACATTTTATAGCATGCAACTAGTTAAACTGCAGAAGCCATCTGTTTTGCTTTCTGTACCCTGAGTGCACTTGTGTTCATTTTTTCCCTAAGCCAGATATACCTCACTCCCGCAGGGCTTAGGTCAATCTGATAAAGGGTTTTTAGCTGAGCCGATATTTGAGCCTGCCCTAGATGGGGGTTATCAAGAGAGAATTTAATAACCACATTTTCTACTTCCTTAGCTGTTCTATTTTTATGATGTTTATCTGGGCAAAAGGTACGCTTCAGTGCCTGAGGCCCTTTCTCCCTAAGTAGTCGGCGGTTTTTGTAAATGGTTTCTCGAGAGCAACCACTGATCCGGGCTGCCTCAGACACATTTCCCAACTCTTCTGCCAATGCAATTGCATCCAGTTTCTGTTGTATTTCTAGGTCATACAAAGACGGTTTTGTGGGTTCAATGACTTCTGCTATAGCAAGGTGGCGACCTGCAAAATACGCGCAAAAATCACCACCGGGTCGCTTTCGAATTTCTATTTTTTGCTTTGCAATCGAATGCTTAAGGGCGGATTCTATTAAGTAAAATTTGTTACCATAGCTGAAGGTATGGTCATTACGTATTTTACGGTACTCTTTTTGTATACAGACGTCGTCTAGATTAAGATGCGCTGGGATCGGCGTAAATTCAGAGGCTACTTCTTTTGCTTTGACCACAATATTTTTTTGCCAAAACTCAGGAATAAACACCTCCTGTAGATAGTGATTAGCACTCTGCGTATCGCTAATCTGCCGTAAGCGCATTTCAGGAATAAGGCGATCTTGAAGGGTATCGAAGGCACGCTCAATACGCCCTTTGCCCTGCGGCGAATGAGCGAATAATATTTCAATTCCTAGCTCCTCGCAGGCTCGCTGCATCTGTGAAAAATTGCAGCGTTTGGGGCCACCAAATATGCCGGCTTTATCCACGTAGAGTGTTTTAAACAGCCCTTTCTGTTCAATGTAGTCACGCATCACTTTTAGGCAGCCTTCAGTGGTTTCTGCTTTGAAAAACTCGCCATGTAATTCACTCGTCGCATCGTCAATGATGGCAATTAAGCAGGATTTTTTATTACCAAACCAGCAGTGTGGACTACCATCCATTTGTAAGAGCAACCCTGGGGCATCCATTCTCTCCCGCCTTTTACGTACGAGAGAGCGTCGCCGTTTAGCACGCTTTACATGGTGTATATCATGAGCCCAGGTAC
>NZ_JAPMOU010000153.1 GCF_028858535.1 Spartinivicinus poritis | reverse complement strand
GTGCGACATGAAGTCGCATAAAGTCGTTGTTCTCCGACTTACGAGAGAACCATCTGTATCACCAGATGACCCTAGGGTCCTGAATAAAGCAGCGGGCCTGACAACGTAACAAAGCATTTTGCGGGATGCAAATCGTGAGACAAGCATCCTCCTGATAACCACAATTGGGTAAGTGCTAGGGAGCCAGTATGGCGAACGCAAGTGAATCTACTAACGAATCGTCAAGCTTGAAACAGCGAAAGTGGTTAATACGCTGTAGCCAAAATGGCACTGGGGTAAGGTAGGAGAATGTTACGCTGTCTCCTCGTGATCTGAAATGCCCCCGTTTTAAAGTAGGCGCCTAACCTGGCATATACGACTTATGCGGAACATGGTAAGCCCGTATCGCTCCCTCTGGGAAAGTAGATCGTGAGGTCTACCGAAGGCGGTGCGGGTATGGGATGTTGGAAAAAGCGAATGCAGTGCTGTAATAGTGCTGATACAGGTTTAAACGTCACCTGTCGTGAAAACGGGCTGACTTCCGACTGGTCTCTCTTTGCAAGAGAGTTTGTAGAACTTTAGTTAATTGAGGAAAAGCAAATGACGGGTTACGTTAAACAGCCTGGTGCATCCTCAGCATTGCCAAAGTGGGATGCCATTAATTGGCAAGCTGCGGAAAAGCATGTACTAAGGCTGCAAATGCGTATTGCAAAGGCTACAAGGGAAGGAAAACATGGCAAAGCAAAAGCATTGCAATGGATTCTAACCCACTCGTTCTATGGGAAATTACTCGCTATAAAACGAGTATCTCAAAATAAAGGAAGCAAGACATCTGGTGTGGATGGGATTATCTGGAACACCGATAAGAAGAAAATAACAGCCATTAAGTTACTCAAAAGACGGGGTTATCAACCCCAGCCATTGAGAAGGATTTATATCCCCAAAAAGAACGGGAAACAACGCCCTTTAGGGATTCCGTGCATGGTCGACAAAGCTCAACAAGCACTACACCTGTTGGCTTTAGAACCCATATCAGAAACAGTAGCAGACACAAATGCGTACGGGTTTAGGCCCAGGCGCAGTACTGCGGATGCCATTAAGCAATGTTTTAACTCATTATGTAGGAAAACATCAGCACAATGGGTACTTGAGGGAGATATAAAGGCATGTTTTGATAACATTGGTCACCAATGGCTAATCGATAATATTCCTATGGATACCATTATCCTGAGTAAATGGCTAAAAGCTGGTTATATTGACAAAGGTTTATTTTACCAAACCGATGCAGGTACTCCTCAAGGAGGAATTATTTCTCCCACGCTTATGTTGTTGACCTTGAGCGGACTGGAAAAGCAAGTTAAACAAGCTGCTCCGAAGAAAGCTGACAAAATCAACTTTATTTCCTATGCAGATGATTTTG
>NZ_JAPMOU010000152.1 GCF_028858535.1 Spartinivicinus poritis | reverse complement strand
TTAATCAGATCGTGACTTTAGATTGTAACTCCTCCAAAATACATCGCTTGTCAATTAGTCAGAAAGGAAAGCAAGTGCACTTTAGCCCAATACTAAAACGCTTTATGGAAAAATCTCCCATTCCAGTTATGGTACAAGCGTTGTTGGAACGAGTCCTTAGCCCAGAACAATTAAATGCTGTTTTTGATAGAGCAGTCGATAAGCAGTATACACGTGAGTTATTGTTTTCTTCCTTATTTGATTTAATGAGCTTGACTGTTACCAAAGTGTTTCCAACAGTTAATGCCGCTTATCAGTCAAGTGAGGTAGATATAGGAGTATCTCTTACCTCTGTCTACAACAAGCTGAATGGACTGGAACCAGAGGTTGCAGCGACCTTGATACGTGATACCGCGATTGAATTTAAAGAGATAGCAAAATCGCTTCAAGGAGAAAATAAGGCCTGGTTGCCAGGATATAAAATAAAAGTACTTGATGGTAATTGTATTGAAGCAACAGAACATCGATTAAAAGTTTTACGAAATACAGCTTCAGCAGCTTTACCTGGGAAATTACTGGTTATTTATACGCCTGAAAATGACATAGCCACTGACGTTATTCCTTGTGAAGATGGGCATGCACAAGAACGATCCTTACTAGCCCAGGTGCGCGAAAAGATAAACAAAAATGATGTCTTCATCATGGATCGTAATTTTTGTGTTTTAAGCCATCTTTCAGGTATAGCAGATCAAAGCGCCTACTTTATTTGTCGTCTTCATCAACAGCTGCCCTATGAAACTTTAGGTGAACCTGTAATAGTCGGTGACTCTGAAACCGGACAAATAGCTGAAGAGTGGATCACAATTAAAGGTGATCAGTATAAAAAAAGAAAATGGCGTCTTATAACTGTTTATTTAAAAAAAGCGACTCGTGA
Source organism: Spartinivicinus poritis (assembly GCF_028858535.1). NCBI lineage: Bacteria > Pseudomonadati > Pseudomonadota > Gammaproteobacteria > Oceanospirillales > Zooshikellaceae > Spartinivicinus > Spartinivicinus poritis. The sequence goes on along the minus strand of NZ_JAPMOU010000152.1, from coordinate 543 downwards.
TGGAGATAAAAAAATATCTATTATTACTAACTTACCTGAGTCGGCTGCCAAAGCCTCAGTAGTAGCCATTTTTTACCAAAAACGCTGGTCTATAGAAACCATGTTTCAGCGACTTGAGTCGTATCTTCATTCTGAAATCAATACACTTGCTTACCCTAAAGCGGCTTTATTTGGTTTTAGTGTTGCTGTGATTGCATATAATGTCTTAGCTGTTGTTAAAGCAGCCTTAATCAGTGTTCATGGTGTCGATAAAATAGAAAATGAAGTATCAGGCTATTATATAGCAGGAGAAATCAGTCGGACATATGAAGGTATGAATGTTGCTGTCCCACCAGAGGATTGGACAGTTTTTCAGTCAATGTCAGAGCAAGAGTTTATATTGATACTGTATAAGCTAGCAGAAAATGTTGTTCTTAAAAAATATAAGAAACATAAACGAGGGCCTAAAAAGGTAAAAGAAAAGCCTAAACAAATAAAAATCCAGCCCCATATTTCAACAGCAAGGCTTTTAAAAGCGGCTAAAAAATCACCTTGAAAGGGCTG
>NZ_JAPMOU010000151.1 GCF_028858535.1 Spartinivicinus poritis | reverse complement strand
TTGTGTATAATTTAAAACGTCGTGGTAAAGGGTTATTAAGTGATTTAGTAGGGCTATTAATATAGCCCCCAGGAATCCATATTGAGCCAAACTTGATATAAGCTGTGTTACCCCTTTTAACAATAGCCCTAAACTCAACAATGTTACCTTCATCGTTTTTTCTTTGAATAAGAGTAGCTGATGAACCAGAAAAGTTGGGGTAGCTTGGGCCAACGTTATACTCAGCGACTACTGACGTTTTTACTCCAGCATTAACTACATTGGTCATACCGCTACCAAGTAGTAATCCAGATACTACCAAACTTACTGTAAAAGTCTTCATTTTAAACATTTCCTTGTGTTTTTTATACCTACATTAGCAAGCTAATTTTACAAGCTGTTAATGATATACTGCTATCTATTAGAGAAAGTCCAGTAGCCTATTTAAATAGCTTCCTTTTAAAGACAACAATAGCTTCTGACTTACTGGACCAACAGTGTGAAAGCGTACAAGCAATCAGTTTTTCTTTCAATACTAAAAAATGTCCGTTTATCTAGACAATACAATTGGTATTATTTATATACCAGAAAATACCTTAAAAATTATCAGTCTTTTATTTGATTCAGGACAATTAAAATTGGCTCAATATGGATTCCTGGGGGCTAGACTAATAGTCCTACTAAATCATTTAATAACCCCTTGCCACGACGTTTTAAATTATATACAAGCTCAAACAACGCTAAATAATAAGGTAATTTCTCTTGTGATATACCACGATGTGGGCTAAACCAAGACCTCAGAAGTGACCAGCAGCCTTCTATGGTGTTGACATGAACTTCATGAAAACCATCACCATCTTCATCCCGAGCATATTCACCCTTCCCATGACAAACCGTTTTATGTTGATAACCCCAGGCTGGCAATCTGCTATAGCTATTGTATTCATCAGTATAAATTAAGGTACCTGGATTAATCAATTGCTTGATAATAGGGGATATAGTTTTCTGCTTTACATTCTCCAGCATTCGAATAATCAACTGTCCACCACGCTTAACTAGCCCCATAAAATACATGCAGAGTATCCAAACTTTTAATGGCTGATGGTGTCCCGCAAATACAGTGAATATTAAGTCATCAAATCGATTTTTACAGCTCTGGCAGTGATAGCGTTTGCAAGCTTTTTGAGTAGCATGATAACCATGACTTTTAACGCCTTTGGATTGGCAATAAGGGCAACAAATGCCTTCTGGCCAACGACGTTGACGTATAAGCTGATAACAATACTCATCACTCACCAGTTGTTTAATATTGATCATTTTTTATAAACGACTCATTCATAGTCCATTATGAGCACTCGAGTATACAGTTTTTTATCTGTTAGCATAGTCCCCCAGGAATCCATATTGAGCCAGTAAAGGCTCAATATAGATTCCTGGGGGCTATATTAATAGCCCTACTAAATCACTTAATAACCCTTTACCACGACGTTTT
>NZ_JAPMOU010000150.1 GCF_028858535.1 Spartinivicinus poritis | reverse complement strand
AAAAAATGAGGCAGGGATAATAACAGAAGTAAAAGGTTACACCAATGGTGTTTAAGAAAGTTGGGCTAAGCAGTAGCACCTACAGGAGAACTTCCGTTAAAAAGCCGCCGACGTAGTCGGCCTAACTTGACCACTACATTAGCAGGATAAATGTGTCCAAGGAAAAGTGATTTTTCTTAATAGGAAATCTGCAACAGAACCGAAAATCACATGAGAAACCCACCGATGCATGGAGATGATCTTTATGAGTGGAAGCACACAGCTTCTGGAAAACGCGAGGCAAAATTTAAAACAGGATCCTAATTCTTATCTGAGCAATAACAATACTTGCGCTATCGGGAGGCGGGAGCTCAAGATGATATACTGGCAAATAAAATAGCAAATGGCATTAACGAGAGCCTATCTGGAGGTGTTTTGAATGATGCACTAGATATGAACAAAATACTTCACCAGCAAATTGATGGCTGGATGGGTGACCTCGCTATACACTTAGAATCCGCTATAAATGATAAAAAAATCGCCAAGAGGCGTGAAGATGCCAACAAAACACTTAGTATAATAGGGGTAATCGCAGATGTGGTCAGTGGGGTTGCTTCTATTATAGCCGCTATACCAACTGGTGGGGCAAGTGTAGGACTTTGGGCCGCTGAAAACCTACCACATTTGATAAAACTCGTCGTTAAAGAATCAAAAAAATTTATAGAAAAGGAAGGTGGGCGGAAGATCGCTCTAAAAGTTGCAGAGTATGTTGGCAAGGGAATTAAACTGATAACCCAGGGAGCTCAAGCCGTCAACAACATGAACCCCGATGACCACCAACTGGGATCAGTTCACTTTGATAGTGAAGATCCTGTAAACTCCGCGATGGATTTTAAGGGCCCCGGGATGCAACACTTGAGTCGTGTACTGGGTCGCCGGCTTGCTGAGATGGCGATGGAGGCCGGGAGTGGTGTCCTTCTTTGGGTGCGCATATACGACTTCCTGGCTGGTGAACAAGAAACCTTCGAACCCTATCGCGGGGAGGAGTCTAAACTGAGAGGAGAATTCGACAAAGATAACCAAATAGTGTACGTCCGCGAGTGTGACTCGCAGACGGGTTACGGCCATGGGACGCGCTATGCGTATGAAATGAAGTTGTTGCATCTTCCTTCATGGGTGACTATATCTCGTGAAACGAAGGAATACATCAAGGCAGCATCATGGGGGAAAGGGAAATTATGTTCCAAATCACCTAATTACTTTCCTGGATATGGGCAATTTTATGTGGTGGGGGATAATTATCTTAGCACTGAAGATGGGCATGTAGTTCCGGCTACTCCGTTTTATACAAGTGGTCACGTGATGGGAAGTTCGTCATCATCATGTTCGGGATATTCCTGCTTGTCTCTAGTGCCCCATTGATTGTACTGATGTCATTACCGAGGGAAACTGACGGACTAGTTAAATAAGGTTATTAAAGCCTGCTCCAGCTTAGTATTTTCAGTTGTTGGCCTTGTGTTGATTTTCTCCACGTACTC
>NZ_JAPMOU010000149.1 GCF_028858535.1 Spartinivicinus poritis | reverse complement strand
TTATACCTTCTCAATCAAGTTGCCATACTGCTCAAATATACAGCAGCTAATGGCTTAGGTATAGTGATAATTAGGTAGATTTAATTAATGAAAATAAAGTCATCATATATATCTAAAAAACGCATATTTCATTTGCTATTGAGTGTAATATGCATTATTTATGTTGGATCTATCTTATTTATTGATCAATATTCCTCCAATATAACGAATCATAATCAATTCCGCATCTATTTTTGGTTTATAGTGCCTTTAGCCTTATATTTAATCTCATTTTATATTGAAGAGCCCATAAAACATGCTAGGCACTGGCTTAATCCTCGTCGTATATTGGTCACTGATATACACATATCGGTAGTTATGACGGTTGTACTTTTTGTTGCAGTGTTAACCATACCACTCTTCGCTGACCTTGAAAAATATTATCTGACTGACCCTATAGAACCACTAATGTGGACCATATGGGTTCTTGCGTGGCTTCCTGGCTGGGAACTGATGCATAGAGTATTATTACCTATTCATCTCAATCGATTATTACCAGGTAAAGGCTGGCTGCTGATACCAGTATTTGAAGGAGCTTATCACTTAGTAAAACCTTGGCCAGAAACACTGGGTATGATAGTGTTCAGTTTTGGCTTAACCGCATGGACTGTATATCGTAAAAATGCATGCTTACCTATCTTAATGCACATTTTTATTGAAGTTTTTCTGGGCTTTTACTTGTACTTTTATTTTAGTAAGTAATTCAAATAAAATGGTATTTTATTACATAGTATAAATGGGTGAACTTTATCATTAATGCTGATCTGTAGTACAACTGAGTTTGATTGAGAAGACTATCATTTAAACATACTGAACGACTAGAAAAACTATTTTTATGCTAGCTTTTATCTGGTGATTTAGAATACGATGTATCCCTCTGAAGGCGCAGTTACACAAAATGAATGACACTCTCTGACGGTTTGGTAGAGTCCGACATTAAGAGAGCGGTAGCTTTTTTTAATATATACCCATAACGAATCATTTTTAGGTGTAGCTGAGTAACTCGTCTGCAAACTCAGTTAATCCATTACCCATGATTGAAAAAATATCATCATAGTATTTATCCTGGTTTCGGAAGAAACTTTCACAGGCTTTTTTGAACGCATTAAATTTTTCATAATAGCGATTATATAAAACGTTCTTCCAGAACACCCGCCATAAACGGTGTCCCCTTGGTAAGCATGCGGAAACTGAAATATTTTAACGTCTACGCATATTTGCCAAGGGGACACAATTGGACTGCAACTTGTTTAAATTCTGGTGTGTAAGTTTTCTTCTTTTTGGTCATAGCTACTTCCAACAACACATGTGGCTATTATCTCTTAGTTAAGTGTTGGTTTCTATTAGACCACTACAGCAGCAGATGGCCTAATAGATGTAAACCCTTCATCTGGAGAAACGTGTCCCCTCTGCAAGCGTGCGTGAGTGCGACATGAAGTCGCATAAAGTCGTTGTTCTCCGACTTACGAGAGAACCATCTGTATCACCAGATGACCCTAGG
>NZ_JAPMOU010000148.1 GCF_028858535.1 Spartinivicinus poritis | reverse complement strand
CCAGCCCATTCAAGGTGATAAAACAACCAATCTGTTTTATAAGTGAACAGGCTAGGAATACCGTTATTTATCCTTTAGGGTTCAAGCTAGTTTTGTAATATTGAGAAGGAAAATTACGTGAGCATTAGCCCTATACTACAACGTTTTATGGAACAGTCACCTATCCCTGTGATGGCTCAAGCTTTACTGGAAAGGGTACTGTCACCTGAGTGGCTGAATGACTGTTTCGCTCGCGTTTCAGATAAACAGTATACACGTGATCTACTATTTTCCTCTTTGTTTGATTTAATGAGTTTAACGGTTACTAATGTTTTTCCTACGGTCAGTAATGCATATAAAGCAAACAAAATAGATATAGGCGTGTCGTTGACGTCAGTCTATAACAAACTCAATGGACTAGAGCCTGGCGTGATGGAAGCCCTTGTTGAAGAGACAAGCCTTGAATTCGACCGAATAATTAAAGGTTTACATTGTGAAGCAGTAAAATCCTGGTTACCCGGTTATTCCATCAGGATTGTGGATGGCAATTGCATTGAGGCAACCCATAGGCGTTTACAAGTTTTGCGCCAAAGTGACGGGGCGCCTTTGCCAGGAAAAACGATCGTGCTTTATTCACCAGAAACTGGCCTCATAACGGATATTGTTCCTTGTGAAGATGGCCATGCTCAAGAAAGGTCTTTACTCACTCATGTACGCCAAAAAGTGAAACGAAATCAGGTGTATGTGATGGATAGTAATTTTTGCGTATTAAGTCACTTGAAGGGTATAGCTGATCAAGAAGGTTTCTTTGTTTGTAGAGTGCATCAACGCTTTTCTTACAGCATACTAAGTGAGCCTGTTTCCCGAGGAGAGACTGAAAGTGGTGATTTGTATGAGCAACAGGTAATTCTTCAAGGTAAAGATAATAAACAAATAAAATGTCGTTTAATTTCATTACACTTGTATAAACCAACTAGGAATGGTGCAACAAAATTATTACTAATTACCAACTTAGCTGGATCAGATGCCCGAGCAGAATTTATTGCTTATTTATACCAAAAGCGTTGGTCAATTGAGACAATGTTTCAACATGTCGAATCCTATTTTCACTCAGAAATTAATACGTTAGGTTATCCGCGTGCGGCATTATTTGGGTTTAGCATAGCCATTATCGCTTACAATGTGCTAAGTGTGATTAAGTCAGCGCTGGAGAGTGTTTATGGCGAGGAGAAAGTAGAAAATGAAGTTTCAGGGTATTATATAGCAGGTGAAATAGGACGAACCTATGAAGGTATGAATATAGCAATTTCAAAAGAAGACTAGCAACTATTTCAACTGATTGGAGATCATGAATTTATTGCGTTATTAAAGGACTTGGCAAGTAATGTTGAGCTTAATAAATACAAGAAGCAGAAACGGGCACCTAAAAAACCAGGTGTTAAGCCTGTGAGAAGGATAAGTCATAAACATATATCAACTGCAAAGTTATTACAATTGGTTAAAAGCTCACCTTGAATGGGCTGGCTTTATAGGCCTAAATTTGATGCCGTAATACATCATTCTCTTCTGCGCTTTTATGGCAAAAAATTCCTTGCCTCG
>NZ_JAPMOU010000147.1 GCF_028858535.1 Spartinivicinus poritis | reverse complement strand
TATTAAATTCCTAGTCAAATTAAGTGAAATACTGTGACCAGGTATTTTACAGATTATTTACCATGATTGGTATTAGAAGAAGCCCTGGAAGAAGATAACCTGACTATCCATGCCAAGGCTGCCAATATGAAAGGCAGCATCAAGGCACCCCACGATACTTCATACGACAATATCACCCTGAAAGCCTTGGCGGATATCATTGCCAATAAACATGGCTATCAGGTAGCCATCAGCCCAGAGCTGGCCAATATCCAGTTTGAGCACATTGATCAACGGGCAGAAAGCGACCTTAACCTACTCACTCGATTAACTAAGGAAAACAATGCCATCGCCAAAGCTATGGCTAATAAGCTGTATATCGTAACCAAGGGCGATAGCAAAAACATCCGTAACCAGCCATTACCCATAGTTCATATTAACGACCCACACAACAGTAAAGGCCGTGTGACCATTAATGAAAGGAATGATTACCAATCTGTGCAAACCTATTGGTTCTCTGAAGAAAAGCAACAAAAAATTCAAGTAATTGTGGGTGGGGGTGAGCCTAAATACACCCTACGTGACACCTATAAGACAGCCGATCAAGCTAAACGCATGGCAGAAGGTAAGTTAAACAAATTGAAACGGGGTAAAAAGTCACTCAGTTTAATCCGGCCTTTATCACCAGAGATAGTAGCAGAATCAAAGTTAATTATTGCTAATCATAAAGCCAGTGCTAATGGGGAATGGGTTGTTAAAACGGTTGAGCATACGGTTGGATCGGGTAGTTTTTCTGAGACCAGTATTGAGGGGGTGTTGCCAAGAAAGTAAACAAGCACTAACATTATTTTTTGTTAAGAGTGGGTATTAACTCAAGTTGAGTGAATCTTGTGTACATCTAGTATATTAGTCTTAATTCGTTTATAAGTCTTCTGTGATAGTCTTGAGTCATTATTAGGTGCAAACGGCTTGCTTGGTCTTTGTATCTTTAAGGAAGATTTAGTTAATGAAAAATAACGAAAGAATGATACAGTTTTTTGATATAGGGCTTGCAGGGAAAACACATGCTAGAGATATAAATCATGCACTGGTCTCTCCGAGAACTATCAATGAAATAATGAATGAGCTTACTGCCATTAAGGCTGAAAACAAAGCAAGAAAAAAAGTATCTCCCAGGGGTACGCAAGAGTACCGACTCCAAGATATTTGCGAACACGATGATTACTGGATATTGTTAGTCAATGTAGTTGATACAACTGCAGCTAACCCTGTTACTCAGAAAGTTGGAGGTGCTGAAAGTGACAGAGAAATTATTGAACTTGGTGATGATAAAGGACTTGAATCATCTTCACACCTTATCATTTATAAAGAACAAAATAATGCTCAAAAGCACTTAGTATTATTTGAAAAAAATTTGTCTCTTCCCTTTAAAAAAGCTGCATCATTTTTGAATCATTTGCTTAAAGTTGCAGCTCGACACTTTGCAGACAGATATATTAGACCCCACCCTTCAGGGATAGAAGGAAAAACAATAAATTTAGGCTCAATATAGATTCCTGGGGGCTATATTAATAGCCCTACTAAATCACTTAATAACCCTTTACCACGACGTTTTA
>NZ_JAPMOU010000146.1 GCF_028858535.1 Spartinivicinus poritis | reverse complement strand
AGTAAGTCCTTCCTTTTCTTTATACTTAAAAACGTGCTGTCTGAAGTCGAGAGAATATGTCATGTGTAGTATTATGCTAGATTATAGATTTCTAGCTATATTACTTGCTGTGACCGAAACTTCTAGGGTGGGCTGCGTAGGTTGTCTATTTTATTAGAACCTAAAAACCTACTTGCCAGATCTTCACTCGGCGTAACATTTCACCCATTCACGAGAGGCTAGAAAGCAATGCTACAGGAATACTCCGCAACGCAAAGTTCTCAACGAACGACTCCAACAAAACCAAACCACAACGAGCGGGACATGGGGGGCGCGAACTTTCAAAACTGCGACACCACCAACATGTGGGTTAATGGGCTAGCTAGCCAATTAACCGCCCGTGACACGAAATTAGAAATATCATCAATAATCACCGAAAGCCAAAAACACCCTCCCGCGGAGATTGGCAGCATCAACTCTCATATACAAAATCTGCTTAATTCCACTAGTGCCATAATTGCTGAGTATGTGAATAGCACAGAAAGAATAGCACGGTATATAGTAGAAGGCGCAAGGCAAACACCAGCTCTATGCCCTCAAGATGTAGCGCAGGCATTTATAGTCGCAAACCTCGGAAAGAGCGATTCAGATGGGGGGGCCACAACTACTCTCGAGCATATACTATGGTCTCTATACTGCTCCTTAGGGTTGGCAATGAACAGTCGTACGGCACGTGAAGCTGACCTGAAAAAAGAACGCATATTGGGGATTATGAAACTAATTATAACTGGTATAATTGCCATTGGCTCCTTTGGGTATGGCGTGTACGGGGCCTTTGGGACAATTCGGACCGCTATGAAGTTGAGCAAAGCTGCGGGGGGAAGGATCGAAGGTGGCAAATCTATAGCATCCATGATCCTGCACGAAGCCAAAGATCTGAAGTGGGAGAGCCTGGGCAACTGGTATGCCAGCAAAGGCGACTTCGATTATCGGGTGGATAGAGATCTGACACGAAGTAGGGAACTGGCAGACAAGTTTACAGCCAAAGATGGAAGCGTCGCCGAAAATACGATGACGGAGCTCACCAGGGGTACCGGATGGTATGTTGCCCTGCAACGACGGGTTGATAAGATCAAGAACCAACGTTGCCTCCTACGATCTCAGGACCTGGAATGTGTCGGATTCGACCCACAAGAGGCCGCGTGGGGTGGTAGGCCTACTTGTATAGCTACGGGTACGTGGCACACCATGGAACGAGATTGCGATAGCTGCACCAGCGACCAAGCAATGTCACATGCGTTCGGTTGGATGACGGGGACCGGTAAAGAATGCTGCTTCTTTACTGACGTGTGGGACTACCCAAGTAAGTTCGACCCGATGCCTCCAAGTGCGCCCGGTGATAAAGGCGGAAGACGGCCGGCGCATTGTGGCGTAAATGACACGCTTGGGCAACATAACTGCAGGAAGTAGGTCTAAAAAGTTGCGTGAGGTGTGTGTTCTAACATCACAACCCTTCTAAAACCAGTGACGAGAAAGAGCAAATGGACCAGGGTAAATTGATGAATACATTAGATGTATTAGTGTCATTACCGAGGGAAACTGACGGACTAATTACCAAGGGACTTTGTCGTAATAGGCTAACAACGGCTG
>NZ_JAPMOU010000145.1 GCF_028858535.1 Spartinivicinus poritis | reverse complement strand
GAGCCATGCCTGTAGTCCAGCCCTTTAAGTCTTCCTCATCCTGCTAGTCAAGCATTAAAAACTTCGGAATCGAGTTATAGGTTTTATCGTATTCCCACAGGCTGACTTTCCAATCAGGTTTATCCTGTTGGGCGTTATCAATTCGCTTAATTAACCGATCTAGCTTATCGTAATGCAGGGTCGTGACCTGGCCTTTGGCATCCTGCTGGCGCGTCAGGCGGTCAAGCGCATCATAGCCATAAGCCCAATTGCCTTTATCTGGATCATTCATCGCCACCTTACGGCCACGGATGTCGTAGGCAATGGTAGTGATATTGCCAGCAGGATCAGTGGTTTGGGTTAAATTCCCAAAGGCATCGTACTGATACTGCAGGGTACTGCTTAACGCATCAACCACACTCACCACTTGGCCCAAAGCATTTTGGTGGGTGGTTTTGGTTTGGCTTAATGCATTGGTGACAACTGTCGTTAAACCGTTATAAGCAGTAGTGCTCACACTGTCATCAGGACGAGTGACTTGAACAGGTCTTAACAACTCATCGTATTGGTACGTGGTCCAGCGTCGCTCTGTATCCGTACTAAAATAAGGAAACGACTGTCGTTTAATTTGCCCAAGTGCATCATACTCAGTATCTGTCCAAGTAATTTTGCCAGTTAACGCAATGGATTCTGTGCGAACAGAACGGCCTAGATTATCAAAATAGGCTTTCGAAGGACTGCTACCACTGGATTGAGTTTGTACCCAGTATTTAGCCGTTGCAGGGCTATCGCCTGTAAACCAACCCCGTGTCACCGTGGTTTCAGTGCCATCATGACGAACTTCTTTTTCCAATCGACCAAAGCTGTCGTATTGATAACTGGTCACCTTGCCATTGGCGTCAGTGCTGCTCAGGGTGACACCCCAGAATGGATCAACCGTTTGCGAGGCGATATGGCCTAACGCATTAGTGGTGGTTTTTAAGAAGCGGCCATCTGCCGTATAAGTAAACTGGGTCGTCGTCGCTTCAATACCCGCTCCGGTTTGAGTGACCTCAGTGGGGTTACCAAAACTGTCGTAGCTGTAATGAGTGGTAAGAATTAAATCGCCATTATCTGGCTCCACCGTTTGCTGCAATAATGCCCCGGTCGTGCCATCAAAACTAAAGGCATGGGTGCGGGTTTGACTAGTGGTATTGGGTGCACGGCGGGTGGCTTCTGTGCGCGTGGCTAACCCCAACAACCACTGACTTTCATCATTGCTGTAAGTAGTATTAACGGTTTGTTGATAACTGCCGTATTTATCTTCCGTTGTTGTTGTACTCTCGGTGACATTACCAAATGCATCATACGTCAGTTGCTGGTTAGTCTCGGATAGCCGTGCATCCTGCAGCGATTTTTGAATTGTGGTGCTGCTCGCCAAAAGGGTTTGATAACGGGTAATTCCACCATCATCCAGCTTGGTAACCTGCCAATCTTGTTTGATGTCTTTTAATATCACACCATCTTTAGACAGAGTTTGGCTGCGAGAAAGCAAACCCAGTTTGCGGCTATCCACTTCCTGAGCGTATTCATTGATGGTTTGAATACCCGTCTCTACTTGCGTGCTAGTGACCTTAGCAAACCCTAATGACCCTAGCCCTTTTTGATGGAATTTTAAGCCTTCGTATGCATAGTTCGTGGTGGTAAAGCCCTTAATGCCATTGGCTTTTTTCACCTGGGTCACCACATACGTCGCCGGTTGGGTATCTTTTAACGGATATTCGCTACCAGTGCTTTTGGTGAAAGTGGCTTTATCAGTTAACGGTTTATACGTCAGTTGGGTAACATGACCGAGGCCGTTGGTGATTTGTTTAACTAAGACTTTTTTTGTTTGGTTATAAGAAACCAGCCCTTTCAAGGTGATTTTTTAGCCGCTTTTAAAAGCCTTGCTGTTGAAATATGGGGCTGGATTTTTATTTGT
>NZ_JAPMOU010000144.1 GCF_028858535.1 Spartinivicinus poritis | reverse complement strand
AATCCTCTCATAACAGTGGATTATACACATGATGCTGTATTATTGAACCTAGAAATGATTCGCGACTGGTATAGTATGGAGTATTGAGAGTTACCTTTTTGATTTGATTTAAAGTAATGACACCTTTAATCAAAGCGGGTAACTCTCAACTTTCAAGTAAGAATTGCCCGATCAGATCGTGCCTAATACAATTTAGCACGAATCCCGGCCAACCCTCCTGTTGTCGTTAAACAAATAAGTTTGTAACTGGCTTAGACCCTGTAGCCTTTGTGCTGCCGTTTATATTAGTTCCGGTTACAAACTGATTTGTTCACCGACACCTGTGTTTATCTTTTGAGAAACTGTCATCCAAGCTCATGAAGTTATTAGCCAGTTATACAACCTCTTAAGCGTTCGAAAATCAGGTCTTCTCGGCCCTTATCCCCTTTTACAGCACTTTGAACTGCCAGCTCAAAATAATATTCATCAATTAATGCTTTGAATTGGTTAGCTATATATTGGCGTAAATCTTTTTCAGCAGAGTAAATTTCTTTGACGATTGATTCGCGACCATCAATAACATTTAAAATATCCTCAATATCTCTGCTATAAAGGATATCTCCATTTCCCCTTCCACGAAAAGCTTCAAGCTTAGTACCAATAAAATATTCAGGTTTAATAAGTTTGATCTTATTATCTGGCGTTAACAGATATTCTTGTGCTGTTTGAACCGATGCTGCGTACCACCTATTACTAAATCCAAGAGTTTTTTCATCTACTGGCATAAAATCAACCTTTAATTCACCAAGCAACATGCGGCAAATAACACCATCCTCTGAGTCTATTGGGTCTTTGAAACCCTTCGCTCTTAGTGTTTTTTGTAAGCTTGCCCATGCAGGATAACCAATGACATCAACTATTAAATCAACATCATCAGTGTATCTTACTTGCTCTTTAGTAAATTCATCGGTTATTAATAGCCCTGTAGTACAACCACCAACAAATACAACCTCGTTAATTAAGTCATCGCCAAGAGCATCAGCAACCACCTTAAGCATTGCTTTCTGATAGCTTATATTTGTCATTCTACTTCCTTAAAAACTTTGCTTAACATTTCTGTAGCTAAACCTCGCTCTCTTGGATGACCTATACGAATTGCATCAGTAAGAGCAAGCATTCCATACAAGTAACCATCTTGTTGAATTGCTTGAAATATGTTCGGATGCAGAGGCTCTATCAAAATACCTTTGGTATTACCTCTAGGGTTAGGCCAGACTGGAGGTAGATCTCCAGATGTCATCAACTTACCCTTTAGGATTGGAGCAGCAATAGATGTTGCAATTCCTCTAGCTAACTCGCCTTCTTTTGCAGGAAACACATAGCGAATTCCATAAGCGATAAACTCCATGAGTGATCTAGTGTTAACTTTGGGTACCAGTAATTTTCGATCAACCTTTGCTAGACCAACATCATACATTCGCTTCAAGCTTAGACTCACTTGAGTTTTGCTGATTCCAGTCAATTCAGCCAAGCTCCTAATGGTAAAGCAATGCTCAATATGATCTTGTTCTGTATAGGAAGGAGCTAAGCCTTTTTCATCCCAGTCAGCCCAATCATCATCAGCTTGTAAAATATCAGAGTCTATTTTTTTACCTGCAAAGTTTGCGTGTAAAGAGACTATTTTAAGTAGCAATAAAATATCTTGACTTTTCATAAATTAATTTTCAATTAGTCCCGCGTCCCAGGACACGGGACAATCTTAGATACTAAAAACTAATTTGTCAAGAAAATATGGTACTTACTGCTGAAAATCTTCTGTTTCAACGTGTCCCCTCTGTGAACGTGTGTGCAGCCTTTAATAACCTTTGGTAGCCTAACCTGTGTGAGTCAATTATCTTCGCAAGCTGTTGAGACATTAATAACACGGTTTATTGCTTAATATTACCTAATTATCACTATACCTAAGCCATTAGCTGCTGTATATTTGAACAGTATGGCAATTTGATTGAGAAGGTATA
>NZ_JAPMOU010000143.1 GCF_028858535.1 Spartinivicinus poritis | reverse complement strand
ATACCTTCTCAATCAAATTGCCATACTGTTCAAATATACAGCAGCTAATGGCTTAGGTATAGTGATAATTAGGAAACATTTTTGAGTGGCTCCAAGAAAGAGACCAATCATCCTTCGTACCAAGCTTGGTCGTATGCTGCATTGATAGAAGACTATAATGAAACTGTAAGGAAAGAGTTAATACAGTTACAACCTTGTGCTTATTTACATAATTTGAAATCAGATAATGCAGTTAATGACCCATTTTATTTTGAGTATATCAGTAAAGCACCAGTTTTTATTTCTCCTGATGCGTTGAAACTAGCTGAGTTTCTAAAAAAACATGTTAAATATGGTGATACTAATGACATTATGTATCGAATTGAACATGGATCTATAAAACCCTCTAAAAATTTAGCAGATTGTTTATCTTCTATGCTAACAGGAAATAGAGAATTTGTGCTGCTTGACGAGCAAAAGCTTGTTTATGAAACAGCAATTGATCTTGCTCATCAAGCGGTAAAAGGAAAAAAGCAAACGCTGATTGTTCGAGGAGGGCCAGGTACTGGAAAGTCGGTTATTGCCATTAATTTGTTGGTTGAACTGACAAAGAGAGAGATGTTGGTCCAGTATGTCTCGAAGAATGCTGCCCCAAGGGCGGTATTCAAAGAAAAGTTAACGGGAAGCCTCAAAAAATCAAATATTGACAATATGTTTAAAGGTTCTGGTAGCTATATAGATATCGAAGAAAATATATTTGATGTGTTAGTAGTTGACGAGTCTCATAGACTAAATGAAAAATCAGGACTGTATGGCAATAAAGGTGAAAATCAAATTAAAGAAATTATAGTAGGATCTAAGCTCAGTATTTTTTTTATTGATGAGGCTCAAAGAGTAACATTGAAAGATATTGGTTCTGAGGCATCTATAAAATACTGGGCATCATTACAAGGAGCTGAAGTTTCTGAACTTGATTTAGTTTCTCAGTTTCGATGCAATGGCTCAGATGGATATTTAGCTTGGGTCGATAATGTCTTGCAAATACGTGAAACTGCCAACACTACTTTAGATGATATTGATTATGAAGTGAAAGTTTTTGATGACCCTAATAAGTTAAAAGAAGCTATCTTTGACAAGAACCGACTGACTAATAAAGCCCGAATGGTTGCAGGATATTGCTGGGACTGGAAGAGTAAAAAAAATCAAGATGTATTTGACATTGTAATTCCTAAGTATAACTTTAAGGCTCAATGGAATTTAACTGATGATGGTAGTTTATGGATGATTGCTGAGAATTCAGTGAATCAAGTAGGTTGTATTCACACTTGTCAAGGGTTGGAGGTGGATTATATCGGAGTTATTATTGGTGAAGATTTTGTGGTAAGAGATGGGCATGTTGTTACAGACGCTTGCAAGCGGTCTAGTAATGATAGATCTATTAGAGGTTTTAAAAAGCTTTTAAAGGAAAGCCCTGAAGAAGCTAAGCAAGTTACCAAAGAGATCATAAAAAATACTTACCGTACTTTAATGACCCGTGGTCAAAAGGGATGCTATATATTTTGTATAGACCCTGAGACAAATGAGTACTTTAAAGAACTAGCTAAAAGAAAAGAAGATGAAATTATTAATGCAGTTAATCTTTACTCGGGATTAGATTTTCCTGTAGTTCCTCTAGAAGAAGCAAAACCTTACGAAGGGTATGTGCCAATTTATGATGCATCTATCGCCAATGGAGAGTTTGCTACAAGTGAATATAACTGGATTAGGTTGCCTGAAGTATTTGCTACTCGTGAGGGTATGTTTGTTCTTCGTGTTGTTGGGGAATCCATGAATCGCAGGATTCCAAATGGCTCATGGTGTTTATTCTCAGCAAATAGTGATGTTGTCCGTAACAATAAAATTGTTTTAGCTAAAAGTAGTTGTATTGAAGACCCTGATCATGGTGGAAGCTATACTGTAAAAGTCTATCAGCATGAAAAAACTCTACAAGATGGAGAGGTAGTAAATCAGCGGGTGATATTAAAGCCTGACTCAAATGCTTACCTAATTATCACTATACCTAAGCCATTAGCTGCTGTATATTTGAACAGTATGGCAATTTGATTGAGAAGGTATA
>NZ_JAPMOU010000142.1 GCF_028858535.1 Spartinivicinus poritis | reverse complement strand
ATTATTAAATTCCTAGTCAAATTAAGTGAAATACTGTGACCAGGTATTTTACAGATTATTTACCATGATTGGTATTAATTGGCCGTTGCCTAATAGTATTTGCTGATACGCAGCTCCTTGGTAAAAATTCTGGAAGACCACTTCAGTTAAGACAACATCACTGTCACTCTCTGATTCACTCACAATCACTGCATGTAAGTCATTGCCCTCTCTGGCTAACTGTAAGTTAGTTAAATTACCGAGTAATTCTGTGACAACAACTGGCCCATTTGCTGAATCGGAGGCAATAATTAATCGACTCATTCCTCCATCATCAATAATGATTTGCTGTTGATGACCTTCATTAGTCACTATACCAATATGCCTAAATGTCTCACTAACAAAATAATTTTCAAGAATAATTTCTCGATTAACTGATAACGTACTGCCGTCTTCTGTCGGCTGGGATAATTGCGCCGTTAGTACTAAATTTATTCCTTCGCGATAGGTTGAAATATCATTTATTGAGGTAGCGACAACAACACTGTCCAGCTTTTTATCTTCCGCCAAGTTGTTTATATAGACCTCTCCCTTCAAAGCACCAATGACATAGGTATCATGACCATTATTACCTTCAAAATAATCATGACCACCATAGCCTCTGATCACATTGGCTTTATCATCCCCAATCAACGTATCATCGTAAGCTGTTCCTTCTGCGGTTAATTGATAGCGATTATCAAGCTGACGTCCCTGCCCCCATTGCCAATCAGCTAGTGTTAAGTCTTCCCTAGGGTGGGTATGCGTTGTAGTTACTTTACGAATAGCCGGCCTTCTTCTAAACCTTAAATTCTTATCACCAGAAATATTCCATGTTGCCAGTGAACCACTATTAATCTTAATACCATCACGAGTGATTATTTCATAATCCCATAATTGCTCACCACCTAAATGGGTATATTCCCATGTATTATCATTCCAAAAATGGGAACTATTTGCCTTAATGTCTTCCAGCACAACTCGATGTCCATTTTTCATGGTGAGTACTAACGAGTAATCGACCCTCTCAAATGCAATTCTCGTTGGTTTATTTAAAGGCTCCCATTCTTGAGTTTCAGAATTATAGCGGTGTAGGTTTTTAGGTTGAGTACTTTCATAAGCTTTTACTTCTGGGCCATTTAAATCAAGTCCTCTAACACCATAACGCGTATGCATCCGCCTTATTTCTGAAGAGTCATAGTCAAGAAAAATCGTTTTAACATGTTCTGATGGGTTTTCCTCAGGATTTAGCGTAAGAAAACTCATTTTTTTTCTTCGTATTTTGGACCTTTCAACAAATGCCCCATCATTTTTAAGCTCTCCCCTTACTCTATCGCCCACCTCAACAACAGAAACCGTCGACTTATCCAACTTAGATAATTCAAAATACTTATGAACACCACCTTCATTGGGGCCATCCACTGTATTTTTATTTAAATCAATGGTAACGCCATTTTCAATATCCCTATAAGTTTTATCTGCTGACTTAAGGTATCTAGTGGTGAATGTTATTGACTGGTACTGCGCCGCATCTTCCGCACTGAATGTTTTTTCAAACTGAGGAATGAGCATTAATCCATCTTTGGTTTGAAAGCTTAACTTATCGTTGACTAAGGTGAACTGACCATTATTTTCCTGATAAACATCTCTAACGGTTAACTGTTTATTCTGACCATTAACAGCAAAACTTATCACTAGGTCTTTACCCTTTAGTTGCCAGTCTTTAATTTCTTTAATGGCATACTCTAAACGAATAACTGAAACATCAGCTCCATTTTCCTTAATTTCAGCATTGCCTAAACCGCGCTGTACCAAGTACACATCTTGACCGCCTTCACCGTCTACAGATGCATTTTCGGTTAATGTAATAACATCAACACCATCACCAGCAAATACTTGGTCATGCCCATTGGCTAAAATACGGTTACTTTCATTTGTACCAATAATTTTGTCCGCACCTGCATTTGAGCCCAATGTATACCAGTCGCGAATCATTTCTAGGTTCAATAATACAGCATCATGTGTATAATCCACTGTTATGAGAGGAGTTGAACTATCACCAACAGCACTCGCAGAGCTTCGAGTCGCCCACAAGTGTTGTAAGCATGCTAAAGATGCTTACAAG
>NZ_JAPMOU010000141.1 GCF_028858535.1 Spartinivicinus poritis | reverse complement strand
AAAGTAGATCGCAAGGCACTCCCTAAACCAACGTTGCAGCAGGTACAACAAGTCTATATTGCACCGGAAACAGCTACGGAAGAAAAACTGGCAGGGCTTTGGGCTGATGTATTAGGGGTGGAAGAACCCATCAGTCGTGAAGCCAATTTCTTTGAAATCGGTGGACAGTCATTAAAAGCCATTCAATTACTGAGTTTAATTAGACAACAGTTTTCGGCGGAGCTGGTGGTCAAAGATATTTTTCTGACCCCGGTATTAGCGGATTTAGCCACCCTGATTAATCAGGCTGACGAACAACAACAGTCGCCGGTTATTCCCACTGACCGTACCGGGTTGATGCCATTATCCCATATGCAACAACGGCTGTGGTTTATTGATCAAATGGAAGGCAGCAGTACCCATTACAATATGCCCCTGGCTTTTAACTGGCATGGGCCAATCAATATAAAGACATTACAGCAGGCCTTACTGACTTTAGTGGCACGCCATGAAGTGCTGCGCACCCAATTTATCAGCCAGGGCGGGCAAGCCTATCAGCAAGTGGTGCCGGTACCAAAGTATTTTCCGTTGCCAATACATGACTTGCGTGACGAAACAGAATCGGAACAGCAAATTAAGCTGACAGCGCTATATGCTCAGGCAGATCAACCATTTAATTTAAGCGGTGATCTGATGCTGCGAGCGCAATTAATCCGGCTGGATGACACGCAGAGTATTTTACAACTGAATTTGCACCATATTGCGGCAGATGGCTGGTCGCTGGATATTTTAATGAACGAGTTAAGCCAGCTTTATCTGGCCTATGAAAAAGGAGAAGCCAACCCTTTACCGACATTAGCCGTACAATATGGTGACTATGCCCAGTGGCAACAAACCTGGTTACAGGGGGAATTATTACAAGCCAAAATAGATTATTGGCAGACGCAGCTGGCCGGAATACCACAAGTCCATAGTTTGTCATTAGACAAGCCGCGCCCAGTAATGCAGCAATACCATGGAGGATTACTCGAAACAGCGATACCCCATGAGGTAACAGCCCAGTTAAAAGGGATTTGCCAACAACAGGGGGCAACCTTGTTTATGGGGCTGCATGCGGCATTTGCAGTATTACTCAGCCGGTTTAGTGGCGAACAGGATATTGTGGTAGGGACACCAATCGCGAACCGTGAACAAGCAGAAGTCGCAGAATTAATCGGTTTTTTTGCTAATACCTTGGTTTTACGTTGTGACCTGAGAAATGCCCCCACTTATCAAACGCTACTTGGCCAGTGTAAAGACACTGCCTTAAAAGCCTATGAGCATCAGCAAGTACCGTTTGAACAATTAGTCGATATTTTACAGCCGGAAAGAAGTCTGAGTTATCATCCCTTATTTCAAGTGATGTTGTCGTTAGCACAAACAGCACCAGAAAATCAGGAAACGGAAGGGCTACCCATTACCCCTATTGATCTTTATAAAACGGGAAATGTAGCAGCTAAATTTGATTTAACCTTACATGCAGTTGAGCAAGCAGAGACAATTTCATTAGGCTGGGAATATTGCACGGATTTATTTGAAGCTTCTACCATCGAACGAATGGCGGCAAGTTTTAATCAATTATTAATAAGCCTGTTAGCCAATCCAGAACAAAATGTTTTTAGTTTACCGATGCTCAGTGCAACGGAGCAGCAACGGTTATTAATGGATTACAATAAGACAGCTGCTGAGTATCCAAAAACAGCCAGTTTACCAGGGTTATTTGAAGCCCAAGTAGCCCGTACACCCGATGCCACTGCCGTCACCTTTAATAATAAATCACTGACGTATGCCACATTAAATCAGCAAGCCAATCAATTAGCGGTTATTTTACAAGCCCAAGGGGTAGGGCCTGATCAGCTGGTTGGGGTGTATTTAGAGCGTTCCATCGACATGGTAGTGGCACTGTTAGCTACTGTGAAAGCGGGTGGGGCGTATGTGCCATTAGACCCAAATTATCCGCAAGATCGTATTCAATACATGTTGGCAGATAGTGAGCCGGTGGTGGTGCTGACCAGTACAGCACTGCAAGCGACATTATCAGAGATATTACCAGTAGCGACCAATACCCTGTGCTTGGATGCCCCTGAGATAAAACAACAGCTCAGCAGCCAAGCATTTATCGAAAATCCAGTTGTGGCCGATTTTACTGCACAACACTTGGCGTATGTAATTTATACGTCAGGTTCTACCGGTAAACCAAAAGG
>NZ_JAPMOU010000140.1 GCF_028858535.1 Spartinivicinus poritis | reverse complement strand
GAATGTATTTGTGAATAAGAAAAATAACATTAAAAGCTTGTGCTCCAGGGGCTGGGCTGTTTTAACAAGCTAATAAATAGGATTGGTATTAATCCCTGGTCGATAACGGATGGTTATTTTGTAATTAATGGCGTTATTAATTTGCTGGGCGGCAAAAAACTCTTTACCCGAGATAGGATCAATGGCGGCCTTTGTTGTACAGACCACGACCCAATTCTTAGTGGGCTGGCCAAATTCATCTTTGGATAACTCGGGCTTTTCAATGGTAATACGATGTTTTAAGCGTCCAGCTCTCATAGGGATTTAAAGCGGTATTTATTCCAAATGGTTTGAGTCGATAAGGGTAATTCACTAACAACGCCACCAATCACCACTGATTCTCGGTTGTTATACCAGTGGCCAATGAGCATGAGTAAGCCAATTTCAATTTCACGGGTGATAACAACAGCTGTATCAGTGGGGTTTTCTTTAACGAGCTGGCGTTGTGTCGTGCTTTCAAAATGAGCAATAGCGGCTTCCGTTAATACCTGCACATAAGCGTCATCTTCAGTGATGTCATCTTCAATATTCAGGTGTTTTTTAACTAGGGTGAGTTCGATCATTATGGTATGTTTTGCAGTTAATCTTAAAATAGGGCTTAAATACGATGAAAATAGCAAAACTGTTATATATTGGTATTTTGGTTTTATCGGTACCTGCAGTTGCTGAAAATAAAACCAAAAAAACAAGTATCGATAACTGCCTTCATAGTCCATTACAATGTGTCTACGGCATGATAACCAAGAAAAAAGAATAAGCTATTTAATAGGCGGGAAACCCCGCCTTAATTTAATACAAATAAGTGACTAGCTTCCTCCTTTAACATGCAGCACTTTGACTGAACTGCTATCCAACAACATATTACCCACGCGCTTGGTGGTATAAAACGATACAAAGGGTTTATTGGTGTAAGGGTCGCGTAATACCCGTGTACCAATCCGATCTAAGATTAAATAAGCCCGCTTAAAGTTACCAAAGGATATCGGCGCTTTTTTTGCGGCAATATCATCGACTTGCTCATTCTCTGTCAGCGAATAACCTAACAGCCGCGAAGGCTCACCGGCTTGTAAGCCAGGGCTCCATAAATAATTACCATCGTTATCCTTCATCAGCCGTACTTGCCCAACACTGGTGCTGTTCATCATCCAGCGGGCACCCGTGCGGTATTTACGCTTTAAGGAATACAACAGCTTTAATAGGTCATCCGCTTCGAGCTTAGCGGTGGCAGTATCCAAATACTGTAATTTGCTAAACTCCCTAACATCATCGCTTTGTGTAGTACGAGGATAAGCAAACAATCCCAGAGGCTTTAGGTTTCCATCACCATTAGTAAAAGCGGCTTCTTCCTGTTCGCTAAATTCCTCACCAATATCATTAAGCAAAAACTGTTGTACATTAAAAAACGCATCATCCAGCATAGTTTGAGTAGCCTCTGGATTGGCGTAAATCTCACCCCAGTGCGTGGTAATTGGCTTCAACTGTGAAGCATCAGTGTGCGGTCTTGGCGATGTTTCACCCACCCAGCCCGATGTGGCTCGCCCGTCTTTCCGTAGTTTTTTAAGGTCTGGTGTGGATAAGGTTTGGCTGGAACAAACCGAACGCATGACCACTTGATCACGGCCAAAATCGATAATTTGCCGGTCTAATTGTTCGGGGACTGCATAACCGCCATCTTCATCATTGCCGGTTTGCATAGCTTTGGTTTTTAATTCGTCCAGCTGATCGGTCTTGCCTTTTCTAACAAATTGATCAAAGGCTTTTTCATACTCTGCCTGTTGTTTATTACCTCCAAACGTGCCGCCCGGGCGATTCGCCTTGGTTTCCAACTCTTCAAACTGGCCTTTTAGCTTGTCCAGCTCCGAGAGTTTTTCATTGATTGACTGTAGTTTACCTTCAACCAACCCATCCAGCGCATCACCTTTTTCCAAGGTTGCTAAGCGCTCATCATTGGTTTTTTTAAACTCATTAAAGGCACCACCTAATGCCTCAATTGTCTTATTAATATCTTCAGCGTAAGCCATTGATTTATCCTTTTAAGGTTTGAATAAGGGATTGCAATTGATTCACGGTGCTTGATAGCTCAGCGTCGCACTGATTCAAGGCGTGATAACCATGGGCCATTAAGCCTCTGGCTTGGGTTCGCGATAAACCGGCCTCGCGCAGGAATCGCTCAAAGGTTTTCCTAATTATCACTATACCAGCCCTTTCAAGGTGAGAATACAACCAATCTGGACATAACTTAATCAGATCGTGACTTTAGATTGTAACTCCTC
>NZ_JAPMOU010000139.1 GCF_028858535.1 Spartinivicinus poritis | reverse complement strand
GAAATGATTCGGTTTTGATAAAGTCTTAGAGGTAAATAGCTCCATATTGATATGCTCACCATGCAACCGTACCCCCAGTGCAACACCTGCTATTCTGCCTGACTGACCATCATTAAAGCGGCCATGATGAATAACGCCCACATCATAAGCCAATATCACAGAAGCACCAGTAAGGATATTACTTGATAGTGATTTGACATTAGGCACTTGCCAGGCCAGTTCATTACGCCAGTAATAGCCTGAATCACCAGACAATGACTGCTCATCAAAGCCTCTCACCGAACTTTGTCCTCCCACGCTAATTCGCACTGGACTGTGAAGCACATCATCACTCCACTGCCCACTGATCAAGGCGGTATAACTCAAGTCCTGACCAGCTAGCTGGAATGGCTTTACTGCACTGACCGTCGCTGAAACCATTTCATATTGCGCCTTAGGTGTCGCTGAATCATTGGTTTTATCATTTTGTGCACCGAGCCAGCGAGTACCCCGGTGAAAATTCAATTCGGTATTTAAGTACCCCCCTAAAACAATGCGACCATAATTCAGACCCAACTGAAACTCGGTGAGTTGATGGCTGTTTATATCCAGTAGTATTTCTTCTATGAAATTGCGGGTTCTTATATGAGAAACACTGGATTTAAGGTGTACTTTACTGACCTGATCACGAAAAACTAATCGTTCAACAGCGAGTTTATGGGTCCGATTATCGCCGGAATTTAAAAAAATAAAATCATTGGATTCTGAAAAAGTTTCATAGTCGTTGTAACTGAAACTGTAGGTACTGGTCCATTTACCGTAGGGGACATTATACTCCAGGTAACCAAACCGAGACTCTCTAAGCGAATCACTGACTGCATCCTTACCCGCCAGTAACCTAACCTGGTCATTAATATTCAGTGGATTATCCCAATCAAATTGGCTGGACCATTGCTGCTTGCCAGTACTGTCATTGCCGTGGTTGTGCTTGCTGAGGCTCACTCGCCAAGGGGCTGATTTTTGGTTTACCACCTGCACAATAGAAGCCCCTGCCTCCTCTCCTGGTAGGAGCTGCAACTTGGCATTGTTTGAAGGGAGCCGGTTAATCTGGTCAATCCCCTGTTCTAAATCCCGTAAATTTAAAACATCACCCGTAATACCTGGCATGGCAAAAGCGATTTCACATTCCGATATGTTCGCATCGGGGGCAGGCTCAATCGCTGATATTTTGCCTTCCACCACAATGATCACCAGTTTGCCTTCAGAAAGGTTTTGTTGAGGCACATAAGCCCGGCTGGTGATGTAGCCCTTAGCTACATACAAATTGGTTAATTTTCTCAGTAAGCTGTTAATTTGCGGCATACCCACACAGGTATTAATAAAAGGTTGTGTGATAGCGATAATCTCTGCTGGTTTAAACAAACTCACACCCGTTATCTCAATCTCCTTAACCTCAAAGCAACGCCCATCCGTCGGTAAAGCCCCCTCTTCATCTTCCACAATAGGCCCTGGTAACTTCTTTAGTTCTTCAATACGCCGTTGTTGCTGTTCAATGAGCTGGCGTTGTTGCATTTCGATGGTGTTTTGATCCAGTGGGGTAACTACTTCTTGGGAATAGGCTTGAAATGGGATTAACTGGACTACTAACAAAGCAATGGCAATTGTGTACTTACAGTAGTTCATTGGACCTACGGCCTTAAAGTATCCGTCGATCCATGACCTGTTATTGTTTGTTATGAGTATAGAATCATTCTGATAAGTTGGGGGCTTGCTTATATAGCAGCTCAGGTAATTGGAAGCTCAGTAACCCCTGAGCTCACAGTGGGCTAGGATGTGTGCAGAAGATAAAACAGTATATCTGCTATCCTTCTAAAGCAGTTTCTACAACCTTCTTTCCATCATCATTGACAAAAATTACACGTTGACGTGGATCATCTGCATAAGACCCAGACTCAATAAAACTAGCCTTAGATTGCTTTCGTAGTGTGTGGCCATTATAAAGTGGCTCGACGATATCTGCATACTCATGATGAGAGAGATTGAGCTTTTGTTTTAGGTCAACTGATCTTAATGGGCCTTCTTTAGACAGCGTTAATAGTACAATTATCTGATCAATAGTCAGGCTTGAGTCAATTTCTCGGAAAACTTGCAATGCATTGATCAAAGATGCTGCTTTTACTTTTGACATTTATTATGACTTCCAAAGTTAACAACTGTTGTATACTGGCGGATATAGTTAACAAATGCAATTAATAAAGCCCTGGACAGCATTGTTAAACACTGCAGAAGTTCCAGCTATCAGAAAACAATACTTATGGTTGTTCAACACAAGCAAGGCAGT
>NZ_JAPMOU010000138.1 GCF_028858535.1 Spartinivicinus poritis | reverse complement strand
TTGACGTATCAGTCCCAAGAGACCGTAATAGCACGTTTGAGCCCACCTTTATTGAAAAGGGGCAAACTCGCCTCACTTGTAGGAGTGTCATTACACCTATTCCTAGCTGACAAATTGACTTTTGTTTAGTAATGGCGGTGGCTCAAACCTGCCGCCATAATCAAAGAAATCTACATCTTGATCCCGCATTTTGATTTTAATGCGCTCGACCAACAAAGGCGTGTCTTTATTCCAGTCGTCATAGCGCATTAGGCTAACCTTGCCTGAAGTCATGTGTGCTTTAACAAGATGGAAATTATCCAGGTCTCCATAGAGCTGCGTGGCACAACCAATATAAATTCTTAGCTCTGGCGGTAAGTCACCCAAGTGGCGAATATGGAAAGTATAACTATGACCGTCTTCTAAGTATCCGCTTTTCAAAAGTTCATAAGCCTTATTGCACGACTCTTCAATTAGCTCAGGATTCCCCATCGAAAACAAGACTTCCTTGGCTTGCTCAATGGCTTCATTGTAGCTGGTATAGAAAATCTTAATATCTCGTTTAAGTCCTTCAGGCATCTTTGTCTGAGGCTTTCTCTTTCCAAATAAACCTAATGCGAAATAGACCAGCAGATCGTCTTTACGTTTGCTCTGTGCTTCCTCAAAGAGTTCATTGCCAAAATGCTCAACAAGCGCCTTATGTGCTTTGATGTGCGATCCTGCTACCCGACGAATCTGGTCTGAAAACTCAAATTCATTGTTCGCGGGGATGCGCCCAAGCTCTAATGATGTTTCCCAAAAATCTGTAAATAACTCAAGGTGCTTATCAATGAGATCTTTTTTGATTGAGGGTTGGCGTGATTGTATTTGCCTTTGTGTTTTTTGTTGCCAGTCACGCCGTATATGTTGCCTTTCTAAGAGGAAGTTTTGTTCTTCAATCTTATCTTTGAAGACGATAAATATACCTTGCCCGACAGCAATGGCATTTTCGTCGAGTGTGGTTTCAACATAAGAGCGAATTTCAGATTGTGTGTAGTATCGTTGGAAGGTGTTTCTGCTAGTAATGATACCATCTTTGTACGGTGTAAATTGTTGCAGGAAACTATTGCCAGCAATCATGACCGATACGATGAGAATTTTATCGGCGTACTCCCAGGCACGTATTAGCGTTTCATTTCGTTCATCTCTATTTTCAATAACATTAAGCACAAACCCAAGATTCACAATATCGCTGTTGAAGAGATCTCCATCAGGATAATGCACCGGGTCCCATCCTGATATATCAATACCGTGAGCTTCCAGCTCACGCATATCATCACCTTTGCCACAGCCGTAGTCTAAAACGGAGTAATCGCCATTAAAATAATTGTGACGAGCCAATATCTGCATTGGCTGTGATAGTTGGTTGCGGTCTATCGCCGTTTTATGCCGTTCAATCTCAACTTCTTCTGAAATGCTTACTACATTGTCGTTAACGTCGCGGCTTGCTTTCGGATGAAGCCGTCCAGCTTCATCAAGAAAGTATCCTTTATTGGAAACGAGGCGCTCCCAGTTTTTCTTGAAGCCTATGGATCTAGGATTTTCATATAAACCTATATCAACACCTTCAGCGGTAATTTCTTTGAACAACGCATGTAGTTCAAAATCAGATTTAACAAAGGTTTCCTTCCGATGAAGAATCGGAGGATTAGCAGAGTTTTCATACGAGGACTTTCTGACTGAGAGCTTTGACAAATCGACAGTGAAGCTATGCTTTAAGGCTGGATAACTATACGTTTCAAAATCAGGATAGCTTAGGAATGCAACCTTAAAGTCTCGTTTATAGAGCTTCAAAATATTCCAGTCAGAGGTAGGTATTTTTAATGCTGCCGTTATTTTTTCGAGAACACTACTCAGCTTACTTGAGATCTCGGACAAGGCACTGTTGTGGATATAAATTGAATCAGGAAGTTGCTTTCCTGTTTTGATTTCTGCAACTAGCTCTTTGTATTTCTCAAAATCCAAATTGAGCCCCCTGTGATATAAGTTACACGTCTATGCTCGTTCAAGTAGCTCGCCAATCCCGCAATTGAAAAACTTACACAACTTGTCGAGAGCTTCCAGGTCTACTTTCTGTGCGGTCTCTTTATATAGCAACGTCACTGTGACACGGCTAAGCCCAGTTTCTCTGGCAACGTCGGCGATACGCATCTTGTGTTCGCCCATCATGCGGGCGAGATGACAACGGATCATAGCTGTGTCTCTATCAGTCTGGATCTAGGGATTATAGTGGTCCAGTAAAACCCAACAATTTTTTAAGAGGCTTTTTTCAATTGATGAGCTCTCTCAAATTCCATCGGTGTTTGATAGTTTAAAGCTGAATGTTTACGTTCGCTATTATAGTATGTAATGTAGTCCCAGATAGCTTG
>NZ_JAPMOU010000137.1 GCF_028858535.1 Spartinivicinus poritis | reverse complement strand
TAATAACCTGTTAGCGGCTATGGACGATCCAGCTCAAACTAATAACCTGTTAGCGGCTATGGACGATCCAATCCAAATTAATAACCTGCTAGTAGCTATGGATGATCCAGCTCAAACTAATAACCTGCTAGCAATGCTAACAAGTACGCGAAATAAAGATATTACAGGGGCTAAACTTATAATCAACAATTTTAAAAAATTATTTAACATCAATTGATGTATTGATAAATTTCACTAATTGAGGAACCAGTACTTAGTGGTTATTTCTGATTATGACAGGCCTGTTTGTACCTCTTTGTCTTCTATGCTCAATTTAGTTAATAGTTAAAATTTTTTAGTTGGTAATTACCAAGCCATCCAAGCTTTTCAGCTATATGGGTGTAATGCACTTCCTTATTGTCCTGCAGGATACAAAGGTTTTGGATGAGGCAAAGGGCTTCAATCAAAAGAAGCCCTGGTGAAGTATGTTAGCAGGTGGTGGACATGATAATGCGGAGGGGATTTGTGCACCATCTCTCTGAGGCCTTTGTGCCTACCTGGGTCTATGCGAATTACTCATCACTAAGCCGGTATAACAACGGCAAGCCAGTCCAAGATTACTTCAACACCATCACCGTCGGTGCCGGTGGCACCGGCACCGGCTATGGATCCAATTGTATTCGCTACCTCAGCGGAGAATCCGCCCTGAGTTATGTTCGTGGTGCATACCGTGAGAAGTTGATAGATTGCGTTGTCAGAAACACAACGAATGGTGACCTGAACGCATGGTGCGGTGCAGAATATTTTGGGTGGAAACTGGACATTAAACTGCTTGGACTGAGCGTCAGGAATGCACACCTTAGCTGTTGAACCGCAAAGTACAACAGGAGGGCACGGAGCACATGGATCACGAGGTGGGCAGTCGTTACGTGGTTGGTTACATGATGCGGTCATGAGAAAACTCCTTGTCAATCTAACTTAATTTCAAACTCACTTAGGTTAAGGGGGATACTTGGCTTATAGGCTCCAATCCAACTGGCCAGCGGTCTACTCTGATCGGATGGTTAAAAGCTACCCCACAAATAACTCAGTCAAAAAGGTGACTCAAACTAAATTCTAAATCATGTAGACTGGCTAGTCATATCACGACTACACATGCAGTGTAACTAATTAGGGGGGTGTCTGAGTTCTGGTAGGCTGACTACCTTATTAAGAAAAAGAAACACTTGTTGTGGTCAAGTAAATTTGAAAGCTTAATTATACGACGACTGGTGTATTGTTTGATAGGTCGAAAGAGGGCCGATGATTAGATGATCCTGTCTTTGGTCACCACTTCACCGATTTTTAGCAAAAAACTGTTTGTTTTGCAACCAAACCTGAATGTTAGGCGAACTTTGCCTATGGAGCCCAATAAATCGGTTTTTGAAGAGCTAGTGTAGTGGTCTAATATAGCTGGAAATCTATAATGTGGCATAAATAGAATGCCTCTACCCTCAGATACAGCCTGTTTATTGAGCGAATCGACTATGTCACTTTATGATTTTCTAGCTATAGAAACCAACACTTAACTCGTTGACAGGTAAGCCACTAGTTTGACTCTCAAGGCTTGGCCTCTAGATTCAGTTTTATGGAGAAAGAAGACATGTGTAAAGTTTCCAGTGGCTTGGCGGCCCACATAAAAGGAAACAATACACATGTCATATCAAAGCTTAAGTCATTCTAAATGGGATTGTAAGTACCATTTGGTTTTTGTGCCAAAAGGAAGAAGAAAAATACTTTACGGTAAAATCAGAAGTTTTTTAGGCCCATTATTTCATGAGTTAGCAGGTCAAAAACGTTGTAGGATTTTGGAAGGGCATATGGTGCAGGACCATGTTCATATGTTGATTGCGATACCGCCAAAATATGCTGTATCAGAAATAGTAGGGTATTTAAAAGGTAAAAGTGCCATAGCAGTTGCAAGGCAATTTAGTGGAAGGAAAAGAAACTTCAATGGGGAGTCGTTATGGGCAAGAGGTTATGCGATTTCAACAGTTGGATTCGAAGAAGAGCAGATTAGAAAGTATATTCGAAACCAAGAGCAACTAGATGGAAAAGGCACGGATGAAGAGGGTGATTTTTAACACAGAAGCTAATTTTAAACACTGAACTTTAACATTGGCAGCCCTTGGGGCTGCTCATGCTGTCAAGCCTCCCGCTCTGCGGGAGCGTTATGACTAAGAGATAATAGCCACATGTGTTGTTGGAAGAAGTTATGACCAAAAAGAAGAAGACTTACACGCCAGAATTTAAACAAGGTGCAATCCAATTAGTTGTAGAGCAACAAATGAAGCTTTCTGAGGTTGCTCACCGATTAGGCACATCCGATAAAAATATCTTTCGCTGGGTTAAAGAGTATAAAATGAACACTTCTACTCCCCC
>NZ_JAPMOU010000136.1 GCF_028858535.1 Spartinivicinus poritis | reverse complement strand
AATAAAAAAGTCGCTCAAGTGTATGAACAGTTAAGCGACTATGGGGCTATTGCTGCATAAAAGTGTCTACAGTATTGCTATATAATGGAACTAATTAACCTCCTAAAAAAACATTACAACAGCGGTAAAAACCCCTCTACGCTTAAGTTGGCTGATGACCTTGGGTTCACCATACCCAGGAAAATGGTGAAATATTTAAAGCGCAAACCAACTGACGAGCATGTTGACCCGTACTTATTCGAGTTTTTTGTATACCAGAAAATATATCACCAAATCGATAGAGGTAGGCTCTGTTGCAATGATAGTGTATCTTATAGTGATATTGACAATGATTTAATTGATGATGCACTGGTTGATAATGTTGAAAAAATTGCTGATGAATTCGGTTACCCAAAAATACCTATTTACTGTGAAAAACGCCTAGATGATGCTATCAAAGCATTAGATGAAGCATGGGACAGAACAACAGAGAATATCCGTCTTAACCAAAATTTTGGTTTTAATCTTAAAACCACCAAATCTGGTCAACAACAATGGAGTTTACTATACGACAGTAACGAAAAACTTGATGATACTTTTTTTAAGGCTCTACCTAAAGTAGAAATAGCTGATGTAGTCATGTTTGCTGGTGATCTAATTGGCATGTGGAAAGGGTTTACACATATAAAAGATCGTTATACTAAAAGGAAGAAGCCTGTCGTGTTAGCTGTTAATGCTTGCCTATTATCGGAAGCATTTGGTTTTACTGCCTCAAAGATGGCTGATATGTCAGATCTTAACTTCAAGCTCTTACACACAACACGTGAAAATTTTATTCGAGTAGATACACTATGCACAGTAAATGACTTAGTAAGTAATCATATACACTCATTATCTATTTTCAAACTGTGGAATTTGCTGGAAGATAAATTACTCGCTGATGCCGATGGACAGAAGTTTGCCACCAGTAACAACACCATCCAATCGAGGTATTCGAAAAAATATCTAGGGAAAGGCCGGGGAATATCATTGTATACCCTGATTGCTAATTTTGTAGCCGTTAATGCGAAAAATATTGGGCTTAATGAATATGAGGGGCATTACCTCTATGACATGATATACAGTAACAAAACCGATATTGATATCAATATGGTAACGGGAGACAACCACTCATTAAATAAGCTTAATTTTGTAGCACTGGATGCTATCAATGTAGACTATGTCCCTAGTATAAAAAATGTTAGAGAAGCAGCAGATGATTTGTATTCAGTAAAGTCGCCTGATAGCTACACTGGGTTGCTACGACCCAAAGGAAAAATCAATATTGATAGAATTAGATCCCAAAAAAGGGGTGTGCTGCGGGTATTACTATCTTTAATAATGCAAGAAAACACACAAAGCAGCATCATTCGGAAATTAAGCTCGCATGCTCGCTATGCCAGGTTGAAAGCAGCTTTATTTGAGTATAATAAAATATTTAAAACTACCCATGTACTCAATCTAATAGATGATATGCAGCTCCGAAAGGCGATTCGAACCGCTAGAAATAGGACAGAAGCCTACCATCAACTACAAGGGATTATTAGAAAGACCTACAGTAGTGTGTTTAAGGGCAAAAGAATTGTCGACAATCGTGTTAGCGCTCATGCTGCACGGCTGATTGCTAATTGTATCATTGCCTACAACAGTATTATTTTGAATGCCGTTTATGAAAAAATGCTGGCAAACGGTGCAGCACAGGAGGTTATTGATGAGTTCACTAGAATATCACCGATAGCCTGGACCCACCTGCTATTCACAGGTCGATATAGCTTTAAGAAAATCGCTGGCAATATTGATGTAGAAGCCATGGCTCAGATACTGGAGCAGAACATACAGCTATATTTTGTGAATAAAAATCAATCAAAAAACTCAGAATCGTCACTTTTGGGGGTTCTTAGGCATACCCCCGATAGAGGAAGCATCATTAGCCGCGTAAAAAATAATAAATACGCTCACTAAGCAAATAGTTAAGCCGCCACTGATTTCCAGTCTTCCATAATTGAGGCTCGTTTTGGGTTGCCCTGGTATAATAGAATTTGTAGCTCTTTGGCACTAATTTTATAAGTGGTGTCACCGGCTTTGGGCCACCACTTTAACTTACCTTGAGAAAATCGCTTCATGCAGAGCCAAAAACCTTGCCCGTCATAAACTAATAATTTAACCGCATCTTTACGCCGGTTGGTAAAGACAAAAATAGTCCCGGAGTCAGGTTGCTCATTTAATTGCAATTTACATAACGCTATAAGGCTATTGATGCCTTTTCGGAAATCAATAGGCTTCACTGCTAATAATAATCGGTGTTGAGGTGTCAGTTGCAGCATAATAATATTACCTAATTATCATCATGCCTAAGCTATATTTAGTAGCTTACCTGGTAGCGGAGGTGTTCTCAGCGCTACAAATGC
>NZ_JAPMOU010000135.1 GCF_028858535.1 Spartinivicinus poritis | reverse complement strand
GAGTCATTAAAATACAGAGCGGCTGCATGAATAAATTAGCAGTTATGTCAATCTAAAAAAACTTCGGAACCGAGTTTTACCCTAGTAGGAGTAAGCCCTGCTCACGGGCTTGAGGGGGTAAGCTTAGGTGATAAAACCGAAGATCAACAAAGATATGAAGCAAAAACTAATTTTCTTCATGAAGTTGGCCATACTATGGGGCTAACGCATGATATAAGAACTAACTATTATGATATAGACTCTACTATTAGGGATGAAATAGAGCGAAAAGCAAAAACAAAACATATCAAGTATTTGAAAGATAATAATTATTTGACTTATGATGACTTTGTTAAAAAAAATGAATTAGCAGAACTTGATTTAGAGAATAATTTTGAGCTATATGCTGAGTATTTACGGACGAATAATATTAGAGATGAAGATAGCTTTGTTCGTGAACTATCTTCCCCATATCTAGGTGGCATTTACTCATTCTCTACTGGTTTTTCATTTGAAAAGGGTGGAAAGTATTATGGTACAATTATGTCATATGATCAGAATTTACCATATTTCTCTAACCCATCGATTAAATGCTCAACCAATGACTTAAGTGAAAGTGGTTTAAAGTGTGGTAGTGAATTTGATAACTCTTCTCGCTCGCTTAATTTGACTGCAAAGAAGATAAGTAACTTTTGCTCTGCTTCTAAGCGTGATAGGTCTGATCTGGCCACAAACTTTGAATTAGTTAAATTAATAGCTGAAAGCGAAGCTGAAACCATAGACTTTGATTTTACTCATCCTTATTACAATGAATTCAATACTAAAGATCAGTTTGGTATTTATCAGTGGAATAAAACAGGGCTATTAAATTTTGACACGGCAAATAAGCAAGTAGTTGATGACGAAGGTAATTCTAGTATTGAAGAAACTACTGTATTGATGGTTCAAGATAGTAAGTATTTTCCTGCAGTAGGCTTTGAGTTAAGCTGTGTTGCAGAAGAAAAGAAAGCTTATATTGTTGGAGCTTCAGTAAAAACGGCTAAGCCAGGTAAGTCTACTCTATGGCTTTACTATGAGTTAGCTGCATTAGATCCAAAGTCAGACACCCAAGTAAAAAAGTGGATAAAGCTTGATGAAAAGGATACTGACAATAATCAATTCACGGACTTAGAAGCAGCTGTTAGATTGCCTGAAAATATCACTGTAGCTAGAATAGCCATTACAAGTACTAATGATAATACTCTTGTTATTGATAAATTAGTTGTTGTAAAAGAAAAATAGAAAGTAGTTCTACACACTATGCTTGCAAAGAGCCCCTTTATTGGGGCTTTTTTCATTTCCAGTCAAATCTTAATTCTGCATCAACCAACGTCCACCGTGTTTCATGTCCTTGTAAGTAATGCTCTGTCATTTTCTCAGAGGTATGACCCATGAGCCTTCTAATAGCGCTTTTGTCATAGCCTGCTTTTTCATAGAGGTAACCACCCAGTGACCTTATCTCATGGAAGGTAGGACGCTCTCTGGCTTTTTGCTCCTTAAATAAATTAGTTTTATCTCGCACTTCTGAGAATGCCCGGCTTAGATAATCCCGTTTAACAGCAGTCCAGTGATCATTACGACGGTGGCTACTACTACGCTTTTCTGGGTTTCGGTGGACAATGTAGGGGCTGCGAATACCACTTTCACTTGCCCGTTTAATAATGGTACTTAACTCTTTGCCAATATTGATAGCCAAGTAGGCTGATTCACCATGCTTTTCTGTCTTCTGTTGTATAACAAACAGGTGATTGTCTTTAATATCCTCGAATTTCATTTTTACAATATCACCTGCACGTTGAAGGGTAATCAATCCAATATCCATAGCATTTTGTAGCCAGGGATCAGCAAGCTTATAAATAGCGTGGTACTGTTCGATAGTCAGCCTTTGCCGTATTTTTTGAGCTTGTTTATTCATAGTCACTTCAGCAGGGTTCATAGTTAGCAACCCTTTAGTAATACCGAAGCGGCAGACTTGAATTAATATTGATCGGTGCTGACGGTATGAGTCACCTGAAAAACTATTGTCGAGATAATCAGCTACAGTGGGTACAGTAAGCTCTTTTAACGGCAGTTTTCCAATATCTCTGATAATTCGGTTTAATCGGTACTTTGAATTTAATAAGCTGCGTGGCTTAAGGTTGCGAGTAGGTAAATACTCTTTATTGAATCTATCAATTAACAGCTCAACATTAGCTGCATCGGAATCCATCACATGGGCGACCAGCATACACTGACCATCAAGCCGAATATTCAACTGCCGAGCTGCAGCTTGAGCCTTGGCCCGGTTTTTACCCATGGGGTAGTATTTTCCAGTGATAGGGTGCTTGTACCGGAAGTAGTCATTTTTAGGCCCATAGGTCAGCCCTTTCAAGGTGATTTTTTAGCCGCTTTTAAAAGCCTTGCTGTTGAAATATGGGGCTGGATTTTTATTTGTT
>NZ_JAPMOU010000134.1 GCF_028858535.1 Spartinivicinus poritis | reverse complement strand
CAAGGCCCAGAAAAAATCTTCCGCTTAACCGGCAGTGCTTCAAACAAGCAGGGTCAATTAGTGGGAATCCGGGATAACTGTGATAATACTATTCAAATTACCCATGGTAATGATGAACAACCCACTAAACTGACCACTAGTTGGGGACAAGCCGCCTGGTTTTATCATGACCCGCAAGGCCGGATTATTGCTATTACCCGAGGGCAGGATAGCGAAACTCCACCAGATACCCAACCTGTCGTGCAATATCAGTACGACAGGCATGGTGATTTAGTAGCAGTGTTGGATGCCCTAGGTCATGGGGAAAAATACGCTTATAACAACCACATTATTATTCAGCGTACTTTAAAAAGCGGTTTTAATTTTTATTTTGAGTGGGATCAATACACCCCTCAAGGTAAATGTGTTCGCAACTGGGGTGATAATGGCATTTATGATTATCAATTCGCCTGGTTTCCAGAAGAAAATCGCAGCACGGCCACTGACAGCCGGGGTGCCATTACCCAATATAGCTATAACGACAATGGCCAGATCATCAGTGAAACGGACCCGCTAGGCGGCGTGACTGAACACCAATATGATGATGCTGGAAATGTCGTCAGCACCGTTGATCCAGCCGGTAATACCACCCTTTACGAATACAACCTGGATGGCTTGCTGATTAAAGTCACTGACCCAGAAGGTAACAGCCACGCGATTGAATATGACGATGAAGGCCGGCCAACCACATTAACCGACCCATTAGGCAACCGCTGGAGCCGTCAATACGACGAGCGAGGGCTATTAGTCAAAACCCTTGATCCAGAAGCTAACCAAACCCAAATTGATTACAACGCCCTTGGCCTGCCTGTGCAAATCACCGATGCCATGGGTAATGCACGGCAGTTACAGTGGAATGAACAAGCACAACTGATCAGCCAAACCGATGCCGAAGGCCAAATTACCCAATACCGTTATGATCAGCTTGGGCAGGTAGTCGCCAGCCAAGACAGCCAGGGAGCCCAAACTTACTATCAATATGATGCCCTTGGCCAGCCAATTGCTGCACAATTACCCAATGGCAAACAGATTAAACTGACGTATAACTCCGCAGGGCAGCTTACCGCTTTTACTGATGAAGTGGGGCGTACCACACAATATGAATATGAAGGGCTAGCACAGGTTAAAAAACGCATTGACCCTGTTGGTCAAGTGTTTGAATATTTTTATGATACTGAGCGTAACTTAACTGGTCTCAAAAACGAAAATGGCGAAACCTATCAACTGATTTATGATTTAAATGAAAATCTAATTCAAGAAGTAGGCTTTGATGGCCGTGAGCAATATTATGAGTACAACAAATCCGGCCAGCTAATAAAACATATAGACGGGCCAAGACTTCCAACCAGCGAACCTAAAACAGCAGACGCAACAGAAACAACAAGCACAACAGAAAGCCCTGATCAGCCCAGTATCCCCATCACTGAATTTAAACGCAATAAATTAGGCTTGCTGATTGAAAAACAAACCAGTGATGGTGAAGTCAGCACATTTCAATACGATGCTGCCGGGCGTTTGACTGAAGCCAATAACAGTCACCGTAAACTCAGTTTTACCTATAATGCCCTTGGCTTACTTATCGAAGAAAGCCAAGACAACCAGATCATCAGCCACGGTTACAACCCATTGGGTAATCGCATTAGCACCACCCTGCCTGATGGCCAAAGCATCAATTACCGCTATACACCAGATGGTTTATTTACGGATGTCGCCTTAAATGGCCAGTTGATCACCCAAGTAAGACGTGATAACCAAGGTCGAGAAGTTAACCGTATTCAAGGGGTAGTTGAAAGTCAGTTTGAATACGACATTATGGGAAGACTCACCCGTCATCGAGTCGGTAGCCGAGAAACCCGCCAGTTAATTATTCAACGGGAATACGGATACGACAATGCGGGCAATTTAGCTTTAATCAAAGACCTGAAAAAAGGCGAAACCCAGTTTCAATACGATGCTTTAGATCGGTTAACTGTCGTCAATGGCATAATAAAAGAAAGCTTTGCCCACGACCCAGCAGGTACTATTTTAGCGCAAACTGATCAGCCAAACGGCCAGTCTCAAGGCAACCGACTGCTATTTCAAGGAGATCGCCATTTTGCCTATGACAGTCGCGGTAACTTAACTGCAGAAAAACGGGGTAAGCATGGCAAACTGGTCACCCGCTATACCTATAATCATGCCAACCAGCTCATTAAAGTTGAAAACGCCAAGCAAACCTCTGAGTTTACCTACGATGCACTTGGAAGAAGAGTCAGTAAAAAAGACAACTTTGGTGAAACCCAATTCCTCTGGAATGGTGATGTGTTACTGTCAGAAACAAGACAGAACATCCACAAAACCTACTTATATGAACCCGAGTCTTTCAGGCCACTCGCGTTAGTACAAGATAACCAGGTTTATTTTTATCATCTGGATCATTTAGGCACACCCCAAGAAATCAGCGATGCAAGAGGCAATATCGTCTGGTC
>NZ_JAPMOU010000133.1 GCF_028858535.1 Spartinivicinus poritis | reverse complement strand
ACCTGGCTTTAATTGTTGTGTTCATAGCATGGAAAAATCTACCAATTAATTGAAACCATGTCTATGAATCACACACTCTAATCTAAAGCGGGACAAAATGACCCAATGGACGGCTACTCCTGTATAATACTGCATCGCGTTTAGGGTAGTTATATAAGGGTAGTACCATGGCAACGAGCTGCCTTTCTGGGTTGGCTGATTACGTCAAAGAAAATACTAAGCAGAGCTGTCGAAAAATGGCAGCGGTCTTCCAGTCCTCCAAAAGCAGCATACATCGCCGCTTGCAAAAGATTAAAAATCGCTCACAGTCACCGGGTGCCTCCTTCTTTGAATCAGAGGAAGGTCAGCAGTGGATGCTGCGGTTGGTAGTCGCTGCTATTTTTGTGTTTGGCATTATGGCTGGCGTAGGCGCTGAGCGGATCGCTCTCTTTTTTTCTTTGATTTATATCAGCCAACCCAGAAAGGCAGCTCGTTGCCATGGTACTACCCTTATATAACTACCCTAAACGCGATGCAGTATTATACAGGAGTAGCCGTCCATTGGGTCATTTTGTCCCGCTTTAGATTTAGAGGCTGTGTTGGCCAGCCTTGAACTGGCCATAACAGTGAGGGGCAATGCTAGGAGTGCTGAGCCTCCTAGCTATCAATAACTTAGCTTTCCCAGGGATTAAACAGCATTGCGCTGGTGTTCTCAAAATCTTGAATATTGCGTGTCATAACGTGTAAACCACTCCTAATGGCAGTTGCTGCTATCAAGCCATCCATTATGGGAATTGGTTTACCTTTGCGCTTGCCATCTGCTGTAAGTTCTCCCCAAATTCTCGCGGTTTCTGCATCTACGCTTAGTATTCTATCTGCAAATTGGCTTTCTAAAGAATTAAGCCAGTTCGATAACTCTTTTTTTCGCCTTCCCTCTTCCAGCAAAGAAACCCCTTTTGTAATTTCGCCAATGGAAATAGAGCTAATAAAAAGGTCTTTATTACTGCAGTTTGAAATGGCAAATTTTACATTGGGGTTGCAATCAGGCTTTCTTAACTCAGATAAAACACAAGTATCAAGCAAGAACCTCATAGCTCAATATCTCGCATCTCTGATTTATCTCGCTCAAGGTCTAAGCCTTCAAAGGATGGCCCATTCAGTAAGAAATTAACGAAGTTGCGTTGTTTGAAAGCTAGTTGTTCATACTCTGCTTGGGTCAGAACAACATAGGTTTCATCGCGCCGAACTATTTGTTGTGGGCCTTCAAGTGATGCCTGGTTGAGAACTTCACTGAACTTGTGTCTGGCCTCAGCTGCTTTCCATTCCATATAATCACCATTTGTACATTATGTACAATAACTATATATCATATGTACGTTTTGTACAATATTGTAATGCGTGGGAAGCAAAGCTAGTAATGAAGAGACAATAAACGTGACGGCGTCACGTTTATTGCTAGGCCGCCCGATAAAACAACTTAGTCTCTGCGTCTTGCACAACAAGCCCATCTCTCATTAACCAACGATAGTGCTTATCGACAGTTTTCTGACCAAGCTGGAAAGCCTTCATCATTTGCCTTTTATAGACACCCTCCCCTACTTCCATCTTACTAACGGCCTTCTTAACAACAGCATACTTTTCTAAAGCGGAAGCGCGCTTGATGTTGACCACATTGGATTCAGGCAACTGCAACTCTTGTTGTTTGGCTTCAACTGCTGGGGTGCCACTCTTTTCAGATTTCACTATCTCCAACTTGGGTGGCGTTGGTTTGGGTTTTTCCAGAGAGACACTCTTTTTCACCTTAGGCTTTCTAGGCTTTGGTGGGGTGTCACCCTCTTCCTTTTTAGCAACTTTGGTAATCTGTGGCTTTTTAACTAATGACGCTTTGAATTGGTTTTCCTCGCGGATTAGCTCAATAAAGAAGCTAGCGACTAGATCAAGCAATACAGCTAGCAGTATGAACACATATACCTGAACTGTAGCCTTGTCTTCTCCTACAGCTGTAGCGATAGCGCCCAATAGCGCAGTCATTGGCGTTTCATGGGCAACACCTACAGTATTGATCTTGTCTTGTAACTCAGCGGCTTGTTGGCGCAAAGCCTTGTTTTTGTCCTGCAAAGGCTGAGCAAAGTTCTTGATTCGGTTCAGTGAAATATACTTATCAATCGCCTTCTGATTTTCTGCAATCTCATCAAGTAGCAACTGTCGTTGTTCAATGAGTGACACTCTTTTTTGTTCTTGCTGAGCTATGTTTGCTTGCACTCGTTGAGTGTCACTCTGTAGCCCACCTATTGAACCCAAGATACTGGCAGTAGCCAGAGTGATAAATAAAAGAGTGGCACTCAGCGCACCAGCCCAATCTTTGCGCTGCTTGCGTCGGGCTATCTCAGGCAAGGCCATGAACTTGGCCAACTCAAACGCTAAAGCCAAGCCAGCAAACAACGCACTATAGTAGTTGTTCTCTGAAATGCTCCAGAACAAGGCTCTATATGGATTCCTGGGGGACTATGTTAGCAGGCAAAAAGCTGTATACTCGAGCATTCATAATGGATTATC
>NZ_JAPMOU010000132.1 GCF_028858535.1 Spartinivicinus poritis | reverse complement strand
AGTTTTTTCAGCGACTCAGAAACTTTAAAAGCTCCCGGCAGTTGCTGTCTTTCCTGCTCATCTCCAGTCAGTGGCGGCGCATTCTACGCACTTCTGAGTTTAAGTCAATACTTTTTCGAAACAAAACAAATACTGACTACTTTACAAACAAAAAGCCGTTTATTAATGGAAATAAACGGCTTTTGATTGACGGATTGTATGTTTTTTATTCAATCAAGGTTTTAGACCGCTCATGTGTTCTATTGCCAAACTGATTTCTTCATCAGAACAATCCGCGCAATTACCTTTAGGTGGCATACTCCCTTTTCCATTAACAGCGCTCTTTACCATCTCCTCAAATGAGCCAAGATCATCCAACCTTGCCTGCCATGCACCCGTATCACCTACTTTAGGTGCATCTAATAACCCCGTGGCATGACAGGTATTACAGAATAGCCCTACAACATCTTCACCTGAGCGAGGGCCAGAACTAGAACTTGCCACAGCACCAGCATTTTTCGCACACTCTTCACCTTCTATACATACCTTGCCAATTGGCTTGATTCGTTCTGCAATTTGTTCATCTTTGGTCGCAGCATGGGATGATGTAATCGCCAGCAGGCCCATTAAAACAGCAGAGTATATTACTTTGGCAGTTCTTTTATTGCGTTGGTGAGCCACTTAGTTGTCCTCATAATTCAGCCATCACACAGCCCGGCTAGTACTGTTTTTTAGGTCCGGGGTCAAATGCTGGACGATTATAGACCAAAACCCACTAAGCCTAAACAGTCGTGTCTTGATTTCACTGATATAAATCAGCAACGGTGGGATAGTTACAAACCTGAGATTCGGGCTAGACTAAGCTATCAATGGCAGGTAATATAGCCGCCGCATTT
The DNA here is from genome assembly GCF_028858535.1 of Spartinivicinus poritis. Classification (NCBI taxonomy): domain Bacteria; kingdom Pseudomonadati; phylum Pseudomonadota; class Gammaproteobacteria; order Oceanospirillales; family Zooshikellaceae; genus Spartinivicinus; species Spartinivicinus poritis. Next base: position 1,717 of record NZ_JAPMOU010000132.1, on the reverse strand, counting down.
CAAAGTAACGCGCCCTTAGCTCAGCTGGATAGAGCGTTGCCCTCCGGAGGCAAAGGCCAGAGGTTCGAATCCTCTAGGGCGCGCCATTAAAAATCAAGCACTTATCTCCTTATACAGCTTCATGAAATTATCGAGTGTCACGCTAGTGTCACGCAATTTCTCAAAATACCTATCAATAGCAGCGACACAAGTCGTTAAATAATTAGGGTCATAAGGCGCATACACTTCAGTTGTTGAGTACTGCTCCATTCTATGACCAAGTTGAGCTGCAACTTCCCATGGCGGTACAGACTGTGATCGTAACCAACGACTCATTGTATGCCTAAACGAGTAGCCAGTAACCTTCCCTTCTAAACCCGAATGCTTAACTGCCGTAGTAAATGATGATTTTAAGCTCTTAAACTGCTCTTGTTTGCCAGAAACAACGTTACACTGCTTCATGTGCCTTGTAGCTTCATGAATAAATTCAGGCATTTTTACTGTTGGCCGATACTTAGTTGTCTGCTGTCTTCCTTTTGGATTTAATTGAATTAACCTGTAATCATGATCAAGTTGGGAACTATGGAGCTCTAGAACTGCTGCCGGTCTTGCAAGCGTCCCCATTAATAACATGCAGTACCTAATAAGGTAATCTACATCCATCACATCAAATAGCTGAGCAACTTCTGCAATACTTAAAGGCCGCCCCATTTCAACATTACTATGAATAGGGACAGATATTGTCAGCATATTAACAGGATGCTCGATATACTCATTTTTATAACAAAAATTAACTGCAGCACGCAGAGTATTAAAAATACGTTTAATGTAACCTACCGAACATCCTTGCTCTTCTAAAAAATCTTTAAATTTTCTTTGTTCCCTAATACTCATTTCTGACAGCACAGAGTCTTTCCAATAGTTTAGTATTTTCTCGCAATGGGTCTTGGCCGCCTTATGACTAGCAACCTTTTTCCCATGCTCTGTGTAGTACAGTGTTAATGCCTTAGCTAATGTAATTGATTCTTTTGGTACTTTTACAGGAGTTTGCTCTTGAACAAAAAACTCCGCTAATCGTCGCTTTGCTTCTTGAAGATCGCTAGTGCGGAGTGATACTCGTTCTGTCTGATGTGTTCTTTTGTTATACCCGCATCGGTACCATGTATTCCACCCTTCTCGCTGCGCAAGAAACCATTTTCCAATTCGGTATCTTTTTGTAGGCTCTCTCCAGGGCATACTGTTTGCCTCACTAAAAATTCACAAAGTTGCCATCCCCAGAAACGATACCTACCTCTTTCCGAGATTCTGACATAACCTATTTGACCTGTATTTCTTAACGCTTCAAGCGTATTTCGAGGAATATTTAATTTTTTAATAACTTGCGGTGCAGAGTAATGTCCAAACAGTTCAATACCCAAAGCTTTTGCAATACTTTCATAGTTATTAGCATCTTTAAAATTTGGGTCGTTCTCCATAAAAACACCTTTATTTATTAAGTCATCACACCAATGAATGAATGCCTTGTATTATTAGCTCCCCTGCGAAAACCCGTTTCAACCTCGTCCCGAAGTATTTTTATATGCTCTGGCGCACTAATACTTATCTTTACTTGTTGTATGGACTTTGAAAAACCTTCTCTAGTATTGGGATAAGGGTAAACAGTTACTTCATGATCCAGTCTCAGGGGGTGGCCGAACTCAACTTCTTTGATACTAAGAAACCCACGTTGAATAGTGGT
>NZ_JAPMOU010000131.1 GCF_028858535.1 Spartinivicinus poritis | reverse complement strand
GTTATCGTTGATCAAGCTGCATGGCATACGACTCATCATCTAGAAATACCTGTGAATATCACGCTATTAAATTTACCCCCTGTTTCCCCAGAACTCAACCCAGTAGAGCGGATATGGGAAAAACTTAGAGAAGATTCACTGGCAAACCGTTGTTTTAAAAATTTCAATGATGCGGTAAACGACGAGTGACGTGGAATAAATTGTTACGTGGCCTTAAAGCTCTAGGTTTTCCATCTTCTTGGAAAACTGTATCGATGTTCTAGCTCACTGAATATGTGTGGGGACACTGATCTATCGGAAGCCGGATGCGGTAGTTCCGCAAGTCCGGTTTTGAGGAGGGTTCGGCTGGAGTGATCTAGCCGTTCTACTCACCCTGGACCCCTACTAGACTGAAATAAACAATAATGGGTAAAGAACCCCGCCGCCATAGAGAATACCCACCTGATACAGCAAACACAGAACCCTGCTGTGAGGTACGTGATACAAGGGAAATGCGAATAAGGCTGGAAAAATAAAGAAAAAAAACAAAATGACACACGACTCAAGAAGAACCATAAGGGAGCCAGTGGAGCAACCCTCGAAAAAGACGAGTACACAAACAATAGCGGCATCAGGAAGATCATCTATGGACTAACACGAAGGTAATAATCAAGGAATACACAACCTCCTAACAGGTATACGTACATATCATCGTGGGCTGACAGAGAAGTACATGACTATGGCATCGCGTGTACAATGGACAAATGTTTTACAACTGGAAATTGCAATAAAAAGTGTGCGGTTAGGCCACACTCGTCATTATCGAGGTTTCTTACATCGGTCGCCGGTAAAAAAGTTAGGGATGCCGTCGGAAAGTGTTCAGAAAAAATCAACCCTGCAAAACCTTTAGCGGAAATAAGTTGCCTTTAACACATAGGTACGTTCAGGGTGACGGGGATAAAGGTCGAGGGTAGCCGCGCATCTTCCTTTGGTTTTTTTGCGTGTTTAACTGTTCGGTGCCAATAACTTAACTGATTGACATATAAAGCTATGTGGCTAGCAATTATCTTTTTAACTTCGATCGGACCGTTGCGGTGCCTTGTCCCACTGACGCAAGATAATATCAAGGAGCCGTTTTAGTGACCATGATTGACACCTAATAGCGAAGAGACCGTTATGGAAAATTGAAATACTTAACAAAGAACCTGGGCTATTAGGCGCTGACCGACCATTAACGCCGAACTCTTTTTACATGGCCTTCCGAATGGACAATCCAGTAACCATGCGGTTTCGGAAACCGAATATCCGCTATTTCCAACCTTGGCTCAAGACTCCTTAATAACACCAATAACTGGCAACGGCATTGGACTGGAGACAACACGACAACTACGTTGACAAATACCGCTTCCAGTGACTCAACTTTGTTTCAGTTACGGTTGGGGGTAAGCTATTCGGGGCAGCTGCTTGGTGGATTTTCACGGTTGGCACATGGCTCTGCCCACCACCAATACTGGTTTTCGTCTTGCGCCCCCTGGCCGAACTTACTGACCCCGTAGTAGTAAAATTCAGCCATCAGCTGGCAAAGGCTGAGGTCGGTACGATCTTCGATATCCGTGTTAAGCCAGCTTGCTACACTACGAATAGTCCAATGCTGAAAGCGACCCCGTGAGTCCCACCATGAAGTTGAGTCCCTATTGAAGGTTTTTTCACATTCTCGTTTCATATTATCCCTGAAATCGAGATCACACTTGGACCGGTCGCGGGCATTTTGCTGGTAACACTCGTCGTGTATGTCGCAGGGTCCACACCCCCCGGTGATGGGGTGCCCAAACACCACACACTTACTTCCGCTGCACATAGGCGTGTTCCCCCCATCTAGCAAGCCTAATTTCTTTCCTATCTTCTCTAGCGCCGAGGGCACACTGCACCCATCGTAGTTATGCGTGAGGGGGCAAGGGGACCAGGTGTTTTCAGAGCCAAAGCAGGAACATTGAGTCCGGAAGTTGGGTTGGTCGTCGTTACGATTCTCGAGGAAGCGGTGGCACTTTGGTAGCCCTGAAGCCTCGCACTGGCTTTTAGAAGTGTAGCGGTCGCCCATTGTGTCTCTTTCCTTGGTTTAGGTGTCGGTAGTCACACTAATAAAGGGTGGATGCGGTACCGTGTAATGCTCATTATGTGCACAACACGGGATCCGTCGGTAAGCACAGTGTAGCTCAAACTGCTCAGTAGAGGAAACCAACACTTAGGTAAGCGACAATAGCATACCTAAGTTGTTGGATTAGTTATGACCAGAAAGAAGTAGACATATACTGACGAGTTATAAGCGGGTGCTGTAAAACGCGAAACTGATCGGCAGATATCACCCTATCTGGTTGCGCTCCCTTGAGGAACGACTGATAAAAGTATGTCCCGCTGGGTACAGGAATATAAGAGTATACCGACCCATATCTGATCTGACACAACCCGCTTTTTTCAGCACCCCAGTCATCCGTACAAAATAATTACCAAGGGACTTTGTCGTAATAGGCTAACAACGGCTGATAACATAAGCAACCTTGATACTTAGGAATTTTAAAGCTTAATTATACGACTACTGATTTATTAGTTAATAAAGCGAAAGAAAGACGATCA
>NZ_JAPMOU010000130.1 GCF_028858535.1 Spartinivicinus poritis | reverse complement strand
GGAGCCATGCCTGTAGTCCAGCCCTTTAAGTCTTCCTCATCCTGCTAGTCAAGCATTAAAAACTTCGGAATCGAGTAGCAGTGTTTAGTCAGTCACTTAGCTTTCTATCTAGGTTGCTATTTAGCCAGTCTCTGTTAGCTCTTCCAGCCATAACCAGAACTGTTCATAATTTTATTTATTTTTGTTTCCTCCGGAAAGACGAAATATTTGGACATTGCTACACAGCTATAGGTGTACAAAACTTGTGCTGTCGGTGGGTTTTTGTTAGTGTTGGCCCGCCTTGAACTGGCCATAACAGTGAGGGGCAGTGCTAGGAGTGCTGAGCCTCCTAGCTTAATCAGTATCTAGTGTAAATTGGGCTGGTATCTTACATCAAAACGCTCAGCTAAATTGGCAAGACGCTTATCTAGTGTCCATAATTTAGCACCTGGTGTGATCAGTGTTGATGCCAGTAATGCTGTATCTACCAATCCACACCCTAACCCATACAACTTTTCACGCTCGATAAACTCCATTACTTCGTCCAAGCTAGCTTGATTGGCTGGTTGTAAAAGTCCAATGTCGTTGAGTGTTTGAGCACGGGGGGCTGGAGGTGTGCCACAAGCAAGCTCCACTAAAACCATAGGGTGAGTCAGTGCTAGGTCAATCTGAATAAGATTAACCAAGGCATTGTTTCGGTTTCTAAAGTGATCTACCCATACAGAAGTATCAACAAGCACGCTCATTATTCAGTACCACGGCGTTGTATATCCTGCATTTCAGGTGCTGCACCACCCAAGGCTGCAAGACGTTTGGCTGCTTGAACTCTTACAAATGTTTTAATAGCTTCTCGGAAAAGCTCTGACTTATCCATATTAGGGTCAGCCATCTCCAGAGCTTTTTCATATAGGGCATCATCAATAGTGACAGTAGTACGCATGGTTAGCTCCTGAATCAATATTGATGTAATTATGAATCAAATACATCATCAAGGCAAGATGGGTTCAGTAAACGTGACTCCGTATCGTTTACTACTATGCAGCCCGATAAAACAACTTAGTCTCTGCATCCTGTACAACAAGCCCGTCTCTCACTAACCAACGATAATACTTATAGAGCGGCTCTTTCAAAGCTCTAACGACTAACCAGTCACCCAACTGATTCACATCAAATAATAAACCCAAAAATAAGCCTACTATTTCTTTGAACAAGGATAGAACTACAGGAGTAGTATTTTATGTTTAAAAAAATCGCTCTACTTATATTTATAGGACTATTATTCTCAAACTACGCCAGTGCGGGACGTATATGCTCTAAGTATGATAATGCTAAATGTACAAAAAACTATTGGAGATCACCTGCTCGCTTCAGTGACGAAAACCTTAAAACAAACATCCAATTACTACCCAGCAGCCTAGCTAAACTCACTCAAATAAAAGGTGTTTCTTATACCTTTGAACCCACAAATACCGAAGAATATGGCGTCATAGCCCAAGACATACAGCAAGTCTTTCCTGAACTAGTCACTACGCATGAAAGCGGTTATCTACAAGTAAATTACACAGGCTTAATTCCTGTTCTAGTTGAAGCAGTAAAAGAACTTAAACAGGAAGTTGAAGACTTAAAAAGAGAGCGTGAAATATAGCTGATATAAGAGTAGGAGTGCTGGAACTCCTATTCTCATAATTAGTGAACCATTGCTCATTTTTGCACTGCTTTACAATTCTATGACTATTTAGATTTCATCCTCTGGTTAAATACCATCCATTACTTTCCAAAGGCTTGGGTGTTATATCCAAAATATGCATGTCACTAGTGTAGTAAACTATAAGGTGTAATGAATGAAAAAAATGGTGTCAGCTGTTGCTATCTCTGCTGTTATAGTAGCGCCGGTTTTTGCACAAGATAATATAAATCCATTTGCTGACGAAAAAAGTGGATTTTATTTAGGCTTCGGATTAGGTGCTGCTGATTTAGGTGGTGCTTATGAAAAATCTATAGATAATACTTTCGATGACTTCAGAAGAAGAGGGGGAGTAACTGGAGAAATTGAAGCAGAATATACTGAAAGAACAGGTGTAGGCAATATATTTGGAGGATATCGCATAAATCGTTATCTTGCAGTTGAGGCAGACTACCTTAGACTAGGCCACACTTATGCTGATTATAAGAAATCTGGTATTGTCTTTTCTGAGGTTGAGAATGAAATCAGTGGTTATGGGTTAAAGGCCATAGGCATATATCCAATTAATAATCAATTTGAGCTTAAAGCATCTGCTGGATTGTTAAAATGGGAAGTAAAGGAAGAGATTGAGAACCGTGGATTTGCGAAGAAAAAATCTACAGAAAAAGGTTCTAGTTTAAGAGTAGGGCTAGGCGCTAACTACAACATTACCGATCATTTTACTGTTGGCTTGAACTGGGAACGTATCAACGGTATTGGTGATAAAAAATCAGATTTTGGTGAAAATGATATTGATACATATACAGCCTCTTTACAATATAATTTCTAAGTTTACCTAGAAATATTTACAATAAAAAAGTCACCAAAATGTGGCTTTTTTATTGCTCAAAATCCAGACAAAACAAACCTGTCGTTCTGTCCAGAGCATACAAAAGCTATCGTTTAATTTTGGGGTGGGGTTTAGTGTATTACCGGCTTTGTGCCTTGCGCTATAGCCATTGAATGGCCTGGCTTTCTCATTTCGCTATCACAATAATCAAGAACCTCGTTAACTATACCAGTCGCGAATCATTTCTAGGTTCAATAATACAGCATCATGTGTATAATCCACTGTTATGAGAGGATTTG
>NZ_JAPMOU010000129.1 GCF_028858535.1 Spartinivicinus poritis | reverse complement strand
ATAAAAAAGTCGCTCAAGTGTATGAACAGTTAAGCGACTATGGGGCTATTGCTGCATAAAAGTGTCTACAGTATTGACTATAAGGTTTGCTATCAACTTTGATATAGAAGCCCATATAGTAAGGCTTATAGTAGTTCTTATAGCTTTCTTCTTCATGTTGGTGTAGGGGCTGTAGAAAGTTAATGAAAACGGCGAAAAAGTACCTTTGATTTGCTGACTACCCCACCTAATTTGTTGTTTTTATCTCTGCATATGCTTTGGTGTGTTTAGGCGCTTCCGGTTTGTCTAAGTCTAATTTTGTGGATTTTAAAGGGCTGCAGGGGTGATTTGATTATTCTGTGATCGGAACCGGAACTTGCTTTTTTTGTTTATACTCAGCCCGCCTCCTGGTTATTCAACAGTTTTCGCTGCTTCAGCTCCAAACCCTGCACTGTCCAGCTTATTGGCCAAGTTGTTAGCAAAAACTTGGCCTGGTTTCGCATAGCTTTTAGCTGTTTGTTAGTTGGCAGCTGCATTCGTTGTACTCCACGACAGACGTTGAAAAAAGCCGATAGTAGCATGTTATCGGAAGTTTTTGAAATGACCGTAGGTTAGGGCTGCAAGCAAAGGAGCGCTGAGCTAAACGCTAGCTTTTTTTAGTTTACGACACTAATTGTGTAATAAATAATCGCAGCGGGGGGGGGATGACCCCATACTGACTACAGTTATCTTTAGAGTGCAGAAGTATAGTTATTCATCATGCATACCTCGATTGACTGAGGTTTCCAGGCAAACTCCTCTCCTCCTGTAAACCCGCAACCAGTAGATATAGCAGAAATAGCGCGATTGTCCTTGGAGAATACCTTGGTGGGGTAAAAGTGTTCACTAAGATTAAACCATGTCATCTAACCCACAGAAAAAATCGGAGAGCCAACACAGACCCAGGATATGAAACCTATGGTACAAATGACGTATAGTCGTGCAATTACGCATTTAGAAAATGCAAGTGCAGCAGGAAACCTACTAATTGGAGTAAGTAACACAAAAAACCTAGCTAACGATGCGAAGGACTTAAATACGGCTATCGAAAGCAAAAACAAAAATGTAATAGCACGGAAAGCTCTAGGTGTAGCCAATAACGCGGGATTTGTGTTGGCTCAAGTCTTAGATGAGCCAGTACAACGAGCAGCCGACGCCCTTCATGTACATAAAATGCGAAATCGCTTAAATGATATTGGGATGGATTACGATGTCCTCCCCCAGCGTTTTAAGGATGCTATGAGGGAGAAAGCCGGGGTAGGTAGAACCGCTGGTCATGCCATACAGGGGGCTAACATAGCGCTTGCTGGGCTTGCTTTCGGTCTTACATTGAACGATGTAATTAACGAACCATCACCAACAAACCAAGTTAATACTGCAGAAGCTGGGGTATTACTGGGAATTGAACTAGCTCAACTAGGTGTTACCGCATTGAAGGGGTATGGAGTAATGAGCGCCGGCGGTGCAGCTGCTGCTGGTGCAGGTTTAACTGTTGCTGCAGCTATTGTAGTAATCGCTGCACTTACTGCAAGGGGATGGATTGCAGCCGAAGAAGCTGCAGGAAGAATGCTTGTAGACACGACCACAGGAGAGAAGGCTTTATATGGATTTATGAGTGCTGCCAGGGAATTAGGTCGGCCGTTAGTCTGGCTAATTGATAAAATCATGGGTACAAACAGAGCCGAAAACATGGAGTTTAGATTAGGGAATGCGCAGGAAGATGCACTAGCTCGTCAAGTAATAGGTCGGTATGGAGTACTGATTGATAGGGCTGGAGGCAGTGCTGTTGGGTGGGGATTGAGTCCATATAATGGAAGGAATGCAAATAGCTTAAGTTGGTCAACGTGGGACGAGGAAGTAATGGATGGAGAGCAATCAATCGATCAAGCACTAAGTGGTCACACTATTGGTGGTTGGGAGTTCATTAAACGTAATGAGGAAGGTAACTGGGTTCAAGAAGAGAGCAAAGCAGAGTCGGATCTTGCGACTAGAAGGGTGAGGATGAAAGATCATGATATGGCTGTCCTGGTCGTACATGCTAAGGTGAATCCGGCTAGTAGTCATTCTTTTAATACCCTCTACAGTGTGATGTTTGAGAGTGTGGGTGGTGTGTTTGATGAAAGTGCTTGCAGGGGAGATAAAAGCGAAACTGTATATCTGAGGAGCCGGGACCATCAATACCTGGCTGCTCCAGGAGTCAACGAACTAACGATCGTGAAAGACAGCATAGGTATAGATAAGGGAGATGTGAACTTTTATTATATTTTGCCAAGTGGCCCAGAGACCCAGACTTCTCAAAATTCTTCACATAGAGTAAGGGTGGAAATACAGGTACCCTCCACTTGTGTGGACGTGGACCAAGACCTAGAAGCAGGGAAGGGACATTTTCAACAAAGATGGCAGTCGGCGTTCAGTTACGACGAGGAGTGCAACCGTACAAGCAACAAACAAGGTGAGGTATCCAGGTATTGGCCGGGGTATGCAGAAAAACATGACGACGTGCGAATACAGCTTGATGACGATTACCTAACCATACATATACATTGGTGGAGAGTTGATAAGGAAGATACGTCACTGCAAGTCATATATATGGCAGCCAATCAAGAAGACTCTAGGGAAATGACACTCCGTTATAATTGGGATGAATTAATGACGATCGATGAGGATGCATGCACTTTAACGTGAAGGATAGCATAAGATGTGTCGTTCATGGAGTCTGTGATTTAAATTGTGTAACTGCTCTTTAAATTTTAGTCTAATTTAATCCGGTCACTAAATGCAATTGAAAAGTGTTGAAT
>NZ_JAPMOU010000128.1 GCF_028858535.1 Spartinivicinus poritis | reverse complement strand
CAATAAACTCCTCCTTCCTATGGTACATGGCCTGTAGAGCAATGTTTTATAATTCAAAAACTGTCCACAGTATTGTCCTTGCGAGAATCGAGTATATACGCTAGTACATTGCCAGATACGGCATCGATCGCATGCCACAGCCAGCGCTGATTGCCTTTCTTCTTTACAAAACTCCACATCTCATCGACTTTTGCCACCAATACTTTTTCCAGCTTAACCTTGGTATCACTGGGATTTTCTAATTGTTCTAACCGCTCATTATTAACAGTGTGTAGCTCAGACCCTTTTTTTTAGTGTCTCAATGACCGTATGCCCAGAACTCTGGCTATATCTCGTATCCCGCTTCCATTCACAGTCATATCGATGATGGTTTCTTTTACCCCTGGCTGGTAAGCTTTGATTACTATAATCCAATATGAATAACTTTTTACAGAGTAGACTCTTACACTGATAGCGTTGCTTTCCTTCTGGCGTATAACCTATTTTTTCACTTGATCACTATTGCACTGAGTGCACAACACCTTAACTGTAGCCACAACTCTCTCTTCACTGACTAGTATTATAAATCTTGGCTACCATACAACAAAAGAGGTGCTTATCTCAGTCCCACTTTCTTGAACAATATTTAGACAAACACAGATTTGGGTTACTACCTAATCGGTGAGCAACTTCAGAGGGCTTCATTTGTTGCTCTACAACTAATTGGACTGCGCCTTGTTTAAATTCTGGTGTGCAAGTCTTCTTCTTTTTGGTCATAACTACTTCCAACAACACATGAGGCTATTATCTCTTAGTTACCAAAAAGTCGGTAGCAAAGGATACTATAAGCCAATATTGGACTGTCAAAAATACTATAGTTATAGTGTTTTTACTTTACATTCACACCCTAATGGTATCCATTTCATCCGACTTTTTAGTAAGTGTTGGTTTCTATTAGACCATTACATTAAGTGAGACAATATTTGCCAACAAAAAGATCAAAAATAGTCATTTTTTAGCAAGAGCTGACCATTTTTTGCACTGAACTCATGTCATGAAATGATATTGTATATGGGAGTTAAGTTTTTGTTCAGATTCTAGGAATTTCTTATATAACTCTTCATATCTTTTCTTCCATCTTCTATTCCAATTCCTTTTCTCAATAGATGCATACTTATACTTTGAACAGTTTTTAAGGCCTATATAGCCAGAACCATGGCAATTTGAACATTCAGCAATGTTTATAGGTTGATCATGGCAATATTTACATGGAGTAGAGTAAACTATTTCAAAGCATGCCAGTTCGGATAGCCGTGTAAAAATTTTTATGTTTGTTCGCCAATTATTTTTTTTTGAAATATTGATAAGGTGTTGGATAGATAAAGTTATAATTATTTTTTTTGATGTAGTATCATCACAAAAAATTAGCCTACCTAAGTGGTAGGAGAATTCATCTAAACTGCCCATCCCTAATGCAGCAGAAACGTCTGACCATTCTATTTTTTTATAGTCTGTAGATACTTTATCAAGTCGATAGCTAGCAGGATTCATCATCAACATATATTTACCTTTCATTTATTTTAATTCTTTTTTTATAAGATGATTTACATATGGCTGATAAATTCCTTGCCAATCTATAATACCGTTAAAAGTCTTAATTATATTATATGCTTGTATAGGTGTCGGTGCTCGCTCTAGCCTTCGCCAAGAGCTAACAGTTCTTTTTTTTACCTGTAATATTTTTGCAATTTCGTCATCTCCATATTTTTGAATAAATACTGATAGTTCTAAGATTCTTTTATCCTGGAAAGCAATATTTGAGCTCATACTTTATTGCTACTTAATGGTTAATACTTAGGTATGTGAATGAAAATTTTTATATTGATAGGGATAAGCTTTCAGTTTTTATTGTGCCTTCAGGTGTTTTTGTTAGTGTAATTTGCTTTTCATCACCTTTGTTATTGTCAATAACATTTATTGCCCATGCGATGTAATTACCTTCATCTAAGTCAATATAAAAAAAGTTACAGTTTTCATTTAATTTACTTTTAATTTCTAATCCAGAGTCTGACTTTTTTAAGGTTACTTCAATATCTTGATAGGTTATATCACTAGTAATGTTAACTGTACCTATTATTGTAATACTGTGTGGTTGGCCCTTCTCAAAGGGAGCATTATCTGCTGAAGTAGCACTACTGGTACCAGCGATAGTAGGAACTTTAACGATTTGGTGAACATTTATAGGTGCAATTACAGCTAGGTGAATCGTAGGCTTTGGAGGGGTCCCTAAAGAATTCCAGAACTCACCTATGCTATGCAATTTAGATTGCCCTAATATTTGTATTGGGACACCATAAGGGGTAGGATTGAAGTCATTATTTAAAAGTATATTAATGGGAATACATTCAAATTTACCTATGCCAGAAACTATATTAGATAATATTTGCTGCTCTACAATTGATTTATTGTTTTGGCTTCTACTCCAAGCGGTTATTAGAAATGATAAATTAACAAAAGTGGGTCTATACCTGATATTGCTTGTTAAAGTTGGCGAAGGTTCATCTCCATTGCCATCATTAACAGTTATTAATGTTGTTAATGAATCACTGTATCTAAGTTCATAGTTTTCAATTAAATCATATAAGTAAATATTGATTACTGGTTTACTGCCTATTTTTGATACAAACTCTGCATCAGGTACGTCAAAATTTATTTCAATATCAAATTTATTTATTACTTCTTTAGTAATCATTTCTTTTATGGAGGCAGAAATAGCCTCTATAGGAGCTTTCTGCATAATAAAGTTACTCCTTTACTATTGTTGATGATTAATTTTAAGTTTATCGATAAGAGTAATTTTAGTCTTTTATCTGTCTGGTAGCTTTTCTGAAAACTATTTTAAAATATAATTGCGATTAACAGCGATTTCGATCACACACTGTTGCACAGCAATAGACGACATGGTTTCTATTTCCTTGCTTTATTC
>NZ_JAPMOU010000127.1 GCF_028858535.1 Spartinivicinus poritis | reverse complement strand
TCATGGGTAATGGATTAGCTGAGTTTGCAGATTAGGTACTCAGTTACACCTAAAAATGATTCGTTATGGGTATATTTATAATGAAAGTAAGCATTCATTTTTAAGTCTAAAAAAATTTTTCTGTCTTATAAGTCTGGAAGCACTGTTGGGTCAAAGCCCCAGAGGTGATCAGGATTTCTTGTGCATCTGATCACTGTAGCTTTATTGTTTTTTGAGCCAATAGACCTAAGTTTAAGTGTTCCTGTACATTTTGGGCAGCTGCCTTCAACTTTAGTAATGTATATTTCACCTTTTGATCCAGACTCAAGATTGAAAAATGGAGGAAAGCTGAAGTGTTTAGTTTTCAGTAACACTAAACCTAGAACAATAAATATCATCCCAATTCCCATAGTTAAGATAAAGAGAAATTGGTATCCAGTGCTTATAAACCCAAGAATGCTTGCGATACTACCAAAGAAGCTCAAAAAGCCAGTTATGACGAGCCACGAATCCTTTAGCTGCGTTCCTCCAATAGATAGAGGCTTAATTTTTGTCCTTTCTATATACGCTTTGTCAGTGGAATCTTCATTTGTGTTTATATGAATCGTATTGCCTGTAACTTGATTTTGTTGACCAAAGTTAACTGAGTTATCTCCAGAGTTAATATTTACATTTCCACTGTCTCTCAAGCTGTGTCCACATTCAGAGCAAAATTTTGCTTGTTTAGTAGTCTTTTCTCCACATTCGGTACAATTCATTGTTGTAACGTCCTTTAAATAACTATTAATGAAAACGGCTAAATCATCTTACTTTCCCAGTATTTTACTAAATCTACTTTATTGGTCTATCTCTTCTGTCGTGTATAAAATGTAACCACCAGGTTCTCAGGGCAACTAAGTGTTCCCTTCCCAACCCATTTCATTTAAAGCCTTTTCAAAAACAGCCGATAACCACCACTTATCGGTTGTTGCCAGGAAGTATATGACAGTTTGGTTGTAGTTAGATAGGCAGCTTAGCTGGGCGGTGTTCTAAGAGCTGGCTAAACTCCAGCTCTTACCTGATTAAGTGTGCGCTTTACATCAGTTATCAGTGCGCCAGCTTTAATGTGGCAACACCGGCAATGATTAATACTATGCCAAGGTATCGAGCCAAACTGGTTGGGTCACCATAAAAAATGACACCGACAAGAAACGTACCTGCAGCGCCAATTCCCGTCCATACAGCATAAGATGTCCCTAGGGGAATTTGCTTCTGAGCCAACCATAAAAGAAAACCACTAACACTCATAAAAGCAATTGCCACAAGTATCCCAGTGATTCGGGTGTTATCTTCTTGCGCCATTTTTAGACCTACAGGCCAGCCTATTTCGAATAAACCTGCAAATATGAGATAAATCCAAGCCATACTGATTCCTTCAATGAACACTTAACTTCTAATAAACGTCACTCTGACGCACTATTGCTGCCGTATTTTGACTGAATCTACCTGATAGGTCTAACCCTTCTGTTGTGTATCAAATTCAACTAACCGGCTCTCAGATCTGCTGAGTACTCTGTTTTCCTCCCACTTCACCTGTCGCTATTTCAAATCCAGCCGATAATACCAATTAGTGGCAGTTGCTAGGAAATATATGACAGTTTGGTTGTAGTTTGATCGTTTTCAGATGAGAGAGTTAAATTCAAAGCTTGTACTCTAACCAAACTCGCTCTCCAGGATGGTGTTCTGAGATAGTATCAAGTGCTTCGTCAATAGCTGCATTGTCTTCAAGAGAAATGAACTCTATGAAATTTGATAAATTAATGTCTTGTTTACGAATGATATTAAGCTCCGACTCAGTGAGAATACCCCCATTGATCCATACTGGATATTTGCCAGTGAGGATAATAGGTTTCACTTCTTCAAAGCCTTCTCTAGTTAGCACGAATATGACCATTTTTTAACTATTGAACACACCCTATTGAGGATGCATATAGGGTGTTGTGGGGCTGAGAGTGCTCGTCTTAGGTCTGATCACTGTTCTTACTGGCTTTCCATCGCTTTTTTAGCTCTTCAACAAAGATTTTATCGCCTTTATTCTCACTGGATAGCCATGCTTCAAACTCTGATCCATCATTTTCATAAATGGTTACTACAGTGTCATCGACTGGGGAAGAAGACCAGGTAACTGAAATGTCCTTAATATTCTCATAGTATGCATAATAGCCTGACAGTGTACTATCTTCTGTATTTTGCGAATAGGAAACTATACAGCAATTAGATATAAATTGACCATCTTCTGCAATAGATAGAAGTCCTGCTGAGTAAAAATATATTATTTCCTCATCATTTTTGAGTAATTTTTCCTTTCTAAGAAACTCGATATCTTTATCCCACATTTTATTCCCAGAAATAATAGAAGTGCTCGGGAAATAATTTATGGACGACAAGACTGAAAATATGAATATAGGCAAACCAAGAAGGAAAGCTGGCATCCCCCAAAACATAAGATGGCTTTTGTTTACTTTAGGGTCCTTTGACATAGGTATAGAGAGTACTGCTGGCAGTAGGGGGAAAAATGATAAAAAAGATAGCAACCAGTAAGGGTCATCCAATTTCCATAGCGCACTGGTTATGAAGTATGAAACAGCCAGAAATAATCTAGTAATTGCACTCTTCGTGGATGCAGTAGAACTGTGTTTTGCCAAATCACTTAATAGTGAGTAATACCAAATTGGTGCAAATATTGCCCTCCAAAATGGCCAAATTGAAGACTGGTCTCGCTCTTTTATATAGACCCAATTTTTGTACGCCCAATATATTTCATAAATACCCAATGTAAATATTGAAAGCAGAACAAACGAAACTGGAGATACGGAATAATATTTTTTTGTCATTTTTTCCTTCTATAAACTGATGGTAATTCTCTAAGTTTTGGATACTTCGGCTTATATAGAGGCACCTAACAGCTAATAAACCTATCAGCGGGATGCATAAAAAATCACTGAATTTTGACTTATTTCTATAAGTTGGTCAAATTCTGTTTAGTGAAGTAATATTTGATCATCAGTGTTCTAGTCTAATAGAACCGAACTTTAATTATAGATAAGAATTGAACCACCCGGCTCTCAGGGCTGCTGGGTGCTCTGTTTTCCTTCTACTTCACCAAAAATAGCCGATAAGTCCAAGAACCGGAAAGCTTTCTACTATGCTGGTAGTATGTTATTAAAAAGCGTAATACGTAATGTGGTACATCTATTA
>NZ_JAPMOU010000126.1 GCF_028858535.1 Spartinivicinus poritis | reverse complement strand
ACAGCATCGCTGTGATGATATAGACAAGTTATTTATACAGCATCTTCAATATGCCACTTTATGATTTTCTAGCTATAGTGGTTTACGACCGCCTCTTTTTTTCGGTTTAGGTTTATCCTCTGGTGTACCTGGCTCACCTTCCGTTTCTTCCTCTGCTTGTTGAACTAACTGCTCAGCCTCATCAAACAGTTCACCTTGTGCGGTATTTTTTTCACTGCTAGGGCCAAGACGGCGATAGCGCTCTAAGCGTAGATACTCCTCAAGTATTGCAATGCGTTTTTGCTGAGCTTCAATAAGCTGATCTTTTTTGGCGATAATGGCTTCTTTTTCTTGCAACAAACCGTTGACCTCTTCTAAACAATCAGAGGGATTGGGTTGATCTATTTGGGGTGCATTATCAGGTAGTTTCATGCTTGATAGACTACCATAATCAAGGGTTGGAACTCATCTATTCACGCTTAAAAACACGACTCATAATGCAGTTTTTTATGGGGTACCATTTTATTAATATCATACCCATCCAATAACCAATTAATTTGTTCACCCGTTAGGGTAATAAGGGTTTCTGATTGTTTAGGCCACTTAAACTTTTCTTCGGCTAGACTCTTGTAATAAAGCACAAAACCGTTGCTTTCCCAGAATAGACATTTAATTTTATTACGCCTTTTATTGGTGAAGGCATAGAGATAGCCTTCATAAGGATTATGCCCTAACTCTAGCTCACCAATGGCTGCCAGCCCTTGGTGAGACTTGCGAAAGTCAATGGGATTGCGGTATAGGTAAATGGCTGTTAATGACTTTGAGGGACGCATAATAGAACTCATAACAGCACTTTCAACAACGACTGAACAATTGGAATATTCGATAGTTAGATGTCAGTCAAACAAATACCATTGGGTAACTGGAGTGTTAATCCAGTGGCTAAATCATCCGCTGTCTTATCCTTTACTTCATTTAGTGCGACAGGGATAAAGTTTGATTGGGGGTTGCCGGCTTTCTGCTGCTGACCTTGCTCAAATTTGCGATACCAATAGCTCAATTGATGGGTTTTTAAATTGTGCTCTTCACAATAGGCTTTTTGGCTGAGCTGTGATTGTTTCTAGGTGTGAACATGCTGAAGCCAGTTGTTTTTAAGGGCTTCTTTACTTGTAACCATAATTGACTCCTCTAAATGATGGGCCCATTATGGACAACTAAAATAGTTTTCAAATAACGTGGATTATTTAGCGCTTACCAAACGAATGGTATTTGTGAACGATTCCATAAAACAATTCTTAATGAATTTTATCAAGTGACCTTTAGGTAAAATGTGTAATGGGCGTACCCCGATGCAAACGTTACTTGATGGCAAACAGATTTGGGCTGAGAAAAATTTAACCCAAATCTAATCTGACAGGGCACCTGAAAAAAGTGGGTAGTGTCAGATCAGATATGAGTCAGTACACCTTAACGCCTCGATTATTTAACTCCGTCAGCACTGATAACCAAAATTTAGCCCCTTCATTTTCACTGATCCATAGCCCTAATAGCTCTTTATGCCCTTCCATGTTGATACCTAACGCTACATAAATGGCTTTATTGACTACTCGCTTGTCATAATGGGCTTTAACGTGGATGCAGTCCAGATAAACTATTGGATAGACTTCATCTAACGGTCTATTTTGCCAAACTTGAACGCGCTCCAGAACAGACTCTGTGACTTTAGCAATGACATTATGGGAAACCTTGGCTCCGTACATTTCTTCAAAGGTTTCAGCAATATCGCGAGTTGACATGCCACGTGCATAACACGCTAAAATTTGGTCATCAAATTGAGTGAGGCGAGTTTGCCCCTTTTCAATAAAGGTGGGCTCAAACGTGCTATTACGGTCTCTTGGGACTGATACGTCAACTTCACCTGCTGTACTTTATAATATCCATTACGGCTATTACCACTATTATGGCCCTCTACAGCATGTTTTTCATAGCCAAGGTGTTCATCCATTTCAGCATTGAGAGCGCTTTCGACAAAGGTTTTGAGAAGAGATTGGGTTAACTCATTGAATTGGTCTTGAGTGGTAATATTGCCAAGTAGTTTTTTTAATTGCTCTTCTGTCATTTGTGGTGTTCTTTTGCTCATTCAGTTGCTCCTATTAAGGAAGTTTACATGAATGAGCAGTTACACAAAATAAGTGACACTCTCGCTTGCTATTGATTAAGGCTTTTTCCCCATGTTTTTCATACTCTCTCTTCCAACGGTAAAACGTATCCCTAGAAATACCCCAATATCTACAGGTTTTACTCACATTTCCAGTTTCTTGAGCATAAGCTAACACTTTAAGTTTGCGCTTTACTTCTTGCTCATCTTTTCTGTTTATTACTACACCTCAACTGACAACATACTAAATATACAGAATATGTCAGATGAGGTTTAAAGTTTCACACATTATCCGCTATCACGTAAATCGTTTGAGCCTGTGGATATACGCTTTCCAGATAGTTAAACAGATCAATGGTTGAATCTGCATTGATATTGTCTTCGCTAAATAGTGCAACCGTTTCCAGGGTTTCTGCATTCATCGCACCATGAATATTGTAGCGAGAGCGACCTGTATTCGCCTTTAGGGTTTTTTCTTGTCCTTTCTTAATCCAGCCATACGCGGCTTCTGAACAGTGAGTTGGATGCATCGCATCCAGAAAAAATACCGCTTCATCAGCCCGTTTTGTCTTCATAAATTGATTATATTGCTCAAGGAACTCTTCTTGAGCATGTATATTGGGGTTAGCCGGCACAAGCTTTGGTTTTTTATACCTATACCCTAGCTGATGCAAAAAGTCTGTCATGCCACTGATACTATACTTAATACCAAAAGTGGCTTCTACATAGCAACAAACACTACCTGTACTTAGGTGAATATGATTATCAAGTTCTGCACGTAGACAGGATTTTTGCTCATCGGAAAGCTTGGATTGACTACCTTTGTGGTGACTTTTCAGTAACTCACTAACACCACCTTGTCTATAGCGGTTAACGTAACCTCTGAGTGTTTCATCATCTAAGAGCAAGGCTTCTTTTACTTCCTGAAGTGTCCAACCGCTTCCTAGCAAAATAACGGCATTAATCTTATCACTCGATTCCGAAGTTTTTTTAGATTGACATAACTGCTAATTTATTGATGCAGCCGCTCTGTATTTTAATGACTCAGAGGACTCTTGCTTGCCTAAGTCTAAACCCGCTAAATGTTTTTTCGAACGATGCTCAGGCAGCACACTGATTATTGCTGCGGTAAACGCTTCCAGCTGTTGTTTTGGCTCATCAGCCGTGACAACCGATTCGACAGTTTTTATTAGGGCTTCTGCTTTGATTCGCTCAGTCAAACAGCCAACAGGTAGCCCGGGCTGCTTATTTTCAAG
>NZ_JAPMOU010000125.1 GCF_028858535.1 Spartinivicinus poritis | reverse complement strand
CACCGATGGAGTTTGAGAGAGCTCATCAATTGAAAAAAGCCTCTTAAAAAATTGTTGGGTTTTACTGGACCACTACAGACTGGTTATCGTTGATCAAGCTGCATGGCATACGACTCATCATCTAGAAATACCTGTGAATATCATGCTATTAAATTTACCACCTGTTTCCCCAGAACTTAACCCAGTAGAGCGGATATGGGAAAACTTAGAGAAGATTCACTGGCAAACCGTTGTTTTAAAAATTTCAATGATATTGTTGAGTCTTGTTGTGAGGCATGGAATGTATTTGTGAATAAGAAAAATAACATTAAAAGCTTGTGCTCCAGGGGCTGGGCTGTTTTAACAAGCTAATAAACAGGATTGGTATGAAATCCTATTTGCTCATTCCCCTCAGAGCAAAGGGCGTATTGAGCGTGCTTTCGATACCCTTCAAGATCGCCTCATTCCTGAAATGCGCTTACGGCAGATTAACAATAGGCAATGCGCTAATGACTATCTGCAGACGGTGTTTATTCCCGAATTTTGGCAAAAAAATATCGTGGTTAAAGCAAAAGAAATAGCCCCTGAATTTACGCCTGTCCCTGCGCGTCTTAACCTCGACGACATCTGTATACAAAAAGAGTATCGGAAGATCCGTAATGACCATACCTTCAGCTATGGCAACAAATTTTACTTAATAGAATCCGCCCTTAAGTATTCGCTTGCTAAGCAAAAAATAGAAATTCGGAAGCGACCCGGTGGTGATTTTAGCGCGTATTTTGCGGGTCGTCGCCTTGCCATATCAGAAGTCATTGAACCCTCCAAACACCCCATGTATGACCTAGAAATACAACAGAAACTGGATGCAATTGCATTGGCAGATGAGCTGGGGAATGTGTCTGAGGCAGCCCGGATCAGTGGTTGCTCTCGAGAAACCATTTACAAAAACCGTCGACTACTTAAAGAGAAGGGACCCCTGGCATTGAAGCGTACCTTTTGTCCAGATAAGCATCATAAAAATAGAACGGCTAAAGAAGTAGAAAATGTGGTTATTAAATTCTCTCTTGATACTCCCCACCTAGGCCAGGCTCAAGTATCAGCTCAGCTAAAAACCCTTTATCAAATTGATCTGAGCCCGTCGGGTATCCGATCAATTTGGCTTAGAGAAAAAATAAACACCAAAATACTCAGAGTAAAAAAAGCAAAACGGACCGCTTCCGTCGTTTAATAAATTGTATGCTATAAAATGTGGGCATGCTCATAGTCGACTCAAAACAAGATAGGCATGGCGTGGGTCAAGGAGGAGTCTTGAGGGACGAGAGAAGTCCCTTGAGGCCGCTATGTCTATCGTTACCCTGTTGACCTATGAGTATGCCGGCCTTTCTCCATCAACAGCCTTACCATCAATGATTTTAACTTATCTGAATAGGCTACAAGGTTGCTTATTTTATCTGCAGTTGTTAGCCTATTACGACAAAGTCCCTTGGTAATTAGTCCGTCAGTTTCCCTCGGTAATGACACTAATACAAATAGTGCTACCGTGATTACCAGATGTCTGGGGCTAAGCCTATTTGCAACGAAACCGTTCGGTTCCCTCACCCCCTCTCACTTGTGTTCGCCTGTCGCCCCCTTATTGGTTAGCTGGCTCGGTATCTTGAAGGGGGGCTGGGTAGGATTCTCCGCCCGGTAGTTTGAGGTACATTCTATCCCTTGCGGGCGAATCACCGCCTTCACTAATTGCTGATTGGGTGCGTTTTCCCAAACTGTACTTCAAGCCCCCCAGATTTTGGCTCGTTTGATCTTCGTCGAAGTCACCTCCTACTAGGTATTCCACTCCCTCAAAGTAGTGTCGAAGCGCCCCGGTGGGCGATACGCTTGCGACATGCCACTGGTTATTTTCTCCCTCTTCCATTTCTAGGGTAAAGAGCATGATATGGGCGGCAGACACCACCGTGGCTAGCACATGAGGGTACTCTGGAGCCACGTAAATGATGTACGCGTTGTCGTTATTGAAGTTCCAAGTACCTTGATTGAATTCTGCCAGCACCGACGCCACACCCTTGGCGATGGCGTAGTGTGGCCAGAACATCCCTCGATAAATCACCCCTCGGTATTTAGTGCCCGAGCCTACCGTATACGCGGTGGATAGTACAGGAGACTGTCCAGACCGCCCGATTTCGAAACCGGTTTCCCACCCCTCACCGTAACTGCCTCCGACGCTCGCACTGATTAGACCGTCGCTGCCCCCTCCTACGGACGCATCAACGCTCCAACCTCCGGATTTGCTCCGGTGTTGATCTAAGTCATACGTTAGGCGGTTAGGTTCGCACTCGGTGGCGTTTTGAACATTTCCGTTCTTGATGACATCGCTTAGGGATGTTGTTTCCCCACCCTGTAACCCAAGAAGTAGCCATGCTTTTATCGATGGCCAACGGTTTATTGCTATTCTGCGTGGTAAGTTAACCCATCTTGAGCCAATTGGTTGCGAGCAGTCATCACCGTATTGGGTCCACGCCCCTTGCCCTTTGTAACGGCGTCGGTAGCATCCTTGCCGTTGGAAACCATATTCGAGTTGTTGTCGTTCCACTTCCCTGTATGTTAGGTTGCCATATCCAATCCCTTCGCCCGATCCTCCTACCAGCCATTTACGTTGTGCACAGGCTCCTGTTTGTGAGTTGCATCGGATACCTTCGCTTCCGATGCTAACATTGAAATCATTTGCCTGAGTGGCCGATGTCACCTTGCTTTCTCTAGATGTGGCAGAGTGTAATATAGAATGTATTTTGTTTTGATGCATTAAATCACAGGCGTTACTCATTCATTCCTCCTCCGTTTCCCAAAGATGTCAACGTATTTCATAATTCATATAGAGCCAAAGCCTTTAGAGCAGTGTGATTTTAGCTTCCTAGTATTGATAAGAAAATGATTCGCCAATTAGCGTCGTTACGTTTTTTTGAGCAGACTGAAAATATTGTACTCCTAGGGCCGCCTGGTGTAGGCAAAACCCACATTGCTATAGCTAGAAAATCATAAAGTGACATAGTCGATTCGCTCAATAAACAGGCTGTATCTGAGGGTAGAGGCATTCTATTTATGCCACATTATAGATTTCCAGCTATATATCACTGGCAGTGAAAGCAGCTGAGGCAGGTCATCGGGTATTATTTCTAAGCTTTGAGCAGTTAATGACAAAACTCAAACGGGCAGAATTAGAAAATCGGCTATTAGCTCTAACAACTCAGGCATAGCAACTTCAGATAGCTCACCCTCCTCTTAACAATAACTCTAGTCAAAAGGAGGTCATTCGCCAGGGGATAGGTTTACAAACTACACAAGGTGTGGATGGTGAAATCATCAGATGTTCCACAGGGAACATTGTAATAATGCTAACATAATAGCAGTTACTCCATAATGGCCAATTAGATTAAAGGAAATGATTAATTGTTTCTTTTTAACTACAGCATGAGGAGCACTTGGTCGAGAGTGTCACTTATTTTGTGTAACTGCTCATTCATCAATACTGTAGACAGTTTTTGGTCTTAAAGTGGTAGGATTGAACCAAAAATAGAAACTGTGAGAATGCGGTTGTC
>NZ_JAPMOU010000124.1 GCF_028858535.1 Spartinivicinus poritis | reverse complement strand
CATTTGTAGCGCTGAGAACACCTCCGCTACCAGGTAAGCTACTAAATATAGCTTAGGCATGATGATAATTAGGAAAAATAATGAAACCCCTCTTTTTCCCATAGCTGGCTGGCGGATAGGGCCTATTCCAAGTAAAGGCGCTGTTATGTTTGAGCCCCACTATCTTGCAAAACCTTCCGATACCCCCGAACAAGCTCGAAAGGATAGACCTTATGTTCTAACTCCGGCACAAGCTCAGGAGTTAGGTGAAAAGTTGATGGAGGTAGCTCGGAAGGCAAGAACTTTCTAAGCTCTAGATTCTCTAGCTCACAATAATTAACTTTCATTATCGATTCCTTTTAAAACTGCTTCGCTTTGATCGGTAAAGCAGTTTTTTTATGTCTGAAATTTACCTACACCAATCTACGGCTAAGAAAATTAGCGCGCAAAAATACCCTGCCAGCAAAATACAGTTAATTACTAGCTACTAAATTAGGACTTAATTAATTTTTATTGAGCTTTAAGCCCAGTTAATTAATTACGGCTAAATTACCCAGATTGGGATTTTGGATAGATGCACTGTGGATTCATTTTCACTACTTCCATATCAGCTCTCCTTTTGGATACTGTACAAGTAGACAGACCTATTAGTTTCGATGACAGCTAAACAGAAACTCGGTATAGTTTTTACACAACATCAGTACTAGAACAAAGAAAGTCAGTTATTTACCTTCCTTCATTAGGCGCAATGTGCCTAGTTTCACCCCATAATTAGGCGTGTAGAAGCCTCTCAAGCACTAGTGTTAGTGTTGATAAGGGTTTATTATGTTTAGTCGTGCGGACGACCAGCAGGAGTCCGGCTTTTTTGTTATTAAAGCAATCCTATACATAAACTTAGTATATTTCAAGAATAATATTAGTCGATTTATGGTCGAGATTTGGCAAAAACTAAGATCACGCAGGCGCGAGCTTGATATCACTCAAGAGGAAGTTGCAGAGTATTGCGGCGTAACTAAAGGGGCTGTAGCCCTATGGGAGTCAAAAGACCCAAAGAAGCGGAACGTTCCAAGAAAGAATAAACTTACAAAACTAGCCCAGGTACTTGATGTGCCAGTTGAGTGGTTTATTGATGAGAATGCTGAGTTATCAACGCTTCGAGCAACAATTGCTGATGTTGAAGAAGATGAGTACCAAGCATCGAAAATGGAAGCTGAGTCTGAAGAAAGAAGCATGCAAGTTATCTTAGAGCTAAATAATTTATCTCTCATGGGTAAGCTAACCAAAGAAGATATTCAGATCCTTGAAGCATTAGTAAGCATTGCTAAGAAACGCTAACTCCCTCATCTGATAAGTCTGCAAGCCCATCTCCTCAAGCACCTCTAAAACTCATCAATTAGTTTTCTCTATTTAGTTGGTAATCTAAATCAAAAATGTTTATTTAAAAGTATTTGAAAATATACATTTCTTATTTTAAATTAACTGTTGTGACATTGCTAAGGACAGCATGAAGATGATTACAACAGATGGACACTGGCAAGCGCATTTAGACAATCCGCACCTTGCACCGCGTGAAACAGAGTATTGCTTAGGCTTACTGTCTGGCAAAACTGACAAAATAATCGCCCGCGAACAAGGTGTAGAGCCTGGCACAGTTAGCAACAGAATAAAAAACGTACATTACAAGCTGAAAACTGCTAATCGAGCGCACCTGGTAGCCGAGTTAATCCGGCTAAAAATCGTCACACTCAATGTTTCACCTCTGGTGATGATGTTGTTGGCTGTATTTGTCGTAAATAGTGTGCCGATTGTAGTGAATGATAACCCTGATAAACCCCGGCAAGTCCGCATAGTACAACGGACTGGAAGACGGCCAGAGTATTTGCCGTTAGACAATAATGCAAAAGGAGACGAGCTATGTATGAAGACACAGCTGTATATCAGCTAAAAGCCAATGCTGATTATGTAGTGGAAATGTTATTGGGTGGGTTTGGAGAAGCAGCGTTTAAACCCTGCGGTAAACATGAAGAACTAAGCTATGGGTTTGTACCAGTTAAAAAAGGCGATTATTTAATTACTCGTAAAAAACAAGCATTGTTCAGGGTTAAATTAGAGAAAAAAATATTATCGCCAGCTGTTTTAAAGAAACATGTCGTTGAAGCGGTTGAAGATCACAAAGATTTGACTGGCGAACGGCTATCAAAACAGCAGGTTGAAACATTGAAGCAGGAAATTAAAACCGGGTTGCTTCCTCGGGCACCAACGATAACTACAGTGGTTGAGGCGTACATTGATACAGAGCGAGGCTGTTTAGTCGTTAACAATCCTGATAAAGATGCCAATAAGGTTTTGATACAGTTATTTATGCAAACGCTCGGTAGCAGCTCAAGAACTATTACGTTAGATACGGTGGCAGCATGACGATGGCTACTCACTTACCTAAGAACGAAATAATTAATAACCAACAGCTAAGGAGAAGAAAAACAGAAGCTGATTTGATGTGGGATAAAATAACCGAAAAATATCAAGCTGATTTAGCTATTCATAATAGCTTGCGCTGTCGTATGCGGTATGTGCTTGATAAAACCCGGCATAAATTATTAGTAGAACCAGCAATATTTTAAGTTAATTAAAAATTAGTTTTTAATCGCTCAGTTTTGAGTCACGGTATCTTATTGTCTAAAAAAGGGAATATTATGAGGCTTCAACCACCTGCAGTGCGCACTAATGAAATTGAAAAACAGATAAAACGTGATTTTTCAAAACATCAAGTTACTGAATTTGCTAATACTAAGCATGCCCAGATTTACCGATGCCAACAGCCTGGCACATGGATCAACGGCTTTGACATTATATTAGCTCCAACCTGCATCACTGTTAGTGGCGATATTGGAGAAGTTTTGTATACAGTTGGTCGAGGGCTAAAGTTTTTAGCGGGTTATGGTTGTTCTAGTTATGGGTTTGAAAAACTAGATGATGCGTATAGAAATAAAAAAGAAGTAAATAACTATGCGTTAGCAGAGTATGTGTATAATCTGATTTACGATCTATTAGAGCTAGAAAATATTAATAGTAAATATTTTCCTGAAGAGCTTATACCTCCTTCAGAAATTGATGAAAGCAAACCAGAAAAATTACAGCTAGCTATCGAATTTCTGTGGTTAGATGTCCTAGAAAAACTTTACTTGCCTGATGAATACATTGAAAACGAAGAGTACCCAGAGTGGTTAAATCAAATAGAAGTTAGCGAAGAAAACTTAGAAATTATCTATAACATGAGTGATCATTTAAGAGATCACGATTATACGCCAGATGAGCATGAACTTTACCAAATTATTCGTGATACGCACTGGGATGACATAGACCCAGAGTGGTTTGATGGAGGTTTTTTGGTCGAAGCAAGGAGTGTTTCATGGGTGACATCTTGCGCTCAATGGGCTGCTGCTAAATGGCTAGAAGAGAATAAAAGTGAAGCCGCCTAATAAATTTAGACAAGAAATAAAGGATTAAATATGAGCATCATTCAGCAACTAGCAATAAAGGCTAAGCGGGACGCAGATAAGAAAAACGAAGCTAATTCAATAAAGTATTCCTTAGCAAAACAAGTACCTGATATGAAACAGGGGTTTTCCATTCAAACCAATTACGGTTCTATTCAGATTGATAGTAGCGAAGCAAGTGAGGTGGCTGCTGTTGTTGA
>NZ_JAPMOU010000123.1 GCF_028858535.1 Spartinivicinus poritis | reverse complement strand
CTGGAATAGAAGCAATCCTTGCCATTATTAAATTCCTAGTCAAATTAAGTGAAATACTGTGACCAGGTATTTTACAGGTTATTTACCATGATTGGTATTAAGTTTTGCTCGTTGGCAGGACTCCTATTACCAAAAGAACCTGATTAGTCATTCAATAATGAGTAGTGTTTACTTCCCGTAATACCCTTCGTATACTTATTAAAGCCTTTTGTTTTTTCAACACTTCGTCCAATAGACCAAGTCGATACAACACCACTCCACGCTAACCAAAACTCTGTTGGCAAACTAAATGGTTGCACTTGAGGTTTACCTGATAAATAAATAAGTAGTGGCACTACAATATAGTTTACACTAATAATGGCTAACCCAAAATATACAACTGAGGGTCTTGCTCGCTTTGTATAATTATCACCTTGATTTAACTCTGTAACCATCACCTTTTCACGTGATTCAATTTCTTGCTGGATAGTTTTTTCAATCGCGTTATCACGGGCATTTAAAATTTTTTGCATTTCTAATGTAAATTGCTGTTTTTCTTCTTCACTTAGGTGAAAGTTGTCAATTAATTCACCAGCTTTACCTATAGCTGAACTTATACCATTAGAAAATATATTAGTTAACCAACTCATAGGTATTACCAATTTAAAGTATAGTTTATATTACTCAGCTAAAGACAGTCCACTAGGTACGGTTTTAGGAATATGCTTACTCATATTTAAAGATGATGGGTCTGTCAATGCATGTAAAAATTCAATAAGAAAATCAACTTCCTGATCTGTTAACTGTAAATAAGTTACCTCACTAGACCGTTTGATAGCATTACGTCGCTTAGGGCTATTATGCACTATACAATCTATTCTGTTTAAATCTGTCCTATCTGGCATGATAAGCTGAAAACCACATTTATAACTTTCCAATGATTGAGCAGGGTTAAGATAGTGTCGCACAATTCCTTCTAAAGTATTAAACGCACCATCATGCCCCCATGGCCCTGTTAATACCACATTACGCAAGCTTGGTGTACGGAATTTAAATCGATCTTCTTTTTTTAAAGTGACCCGCTCACGACCAAAGTCCTCATGTCCATCAATGCCATCACCTTTTCCTGGGCCTACTTGTGGCATAGCAATTGAGTGGTACTTCATGTCAGTTTGTAGTATTCCACTATGACAAACAGCACATCCAGCTTTCCCGTAAAATAACTCCATCCCTTGCTTTTGATTCTCACTTAATGCTTGGTAATCACCACGCAAGTAGCGATCAAACGGGCTATTGTCAGCACGAAAAGCTACACTTTCAAAAGCAGCTATCGCATTCGCCGCATGTACAAACGTAATTTTTTTGGCTTTAATGCTATAAACATTTTTAAATAAACGAACATAAGCAGGGATACGTTGTAAACGTTTAGCTAAAAGCGACCATACTTTTTTTAAGTCACCTACTGCAGCTGCATTAGCAACAGGGTTTTCACCTTTTTGTCCAGCCATTTCAGTAACAGAAGTTACGGGAAACATAGCCTGAACAGCCAATACATTATCTAAACCAGTTGGTAATTGGTCACCAGCAGGAGAAATGAAACCGGACAGCTGACCAGGATCAACAGCAACACGACCATCATGAAACATATCAGTAAATAATTTAGCGCCTAAGTTAAATAATGGCGGGGCATTACGCGGTACTCGCTCATGAATTGCATTTGCATCTACTCCACAATCACGAGTAACTCCAAGACCCTGAGCCCCTTCCCCTACTGATAATGACAGGCCATCCCCTGTACCGGTTAAAATATGATGGCATGTTGCACAAGAGGTATTTTTATTACCACTAAGTAGCTTATCAAAAAATAGTAATTCACCAAGCTTTACTTTTTCTGGAGATGGTTTTCCTTTATCATAAAAGCTTTTATTAGAAAGTGGTTTTATCGGTGGAACCCTTCCTAATTCAAAAACCGGTAATGGAGACAACCCTGGAATACCTGATTTTTTACCGGGACAACTACTACAGTTATCTTTTGCATAAACTTGTTGTGAACATATCAAACAAGTAAAAACAACAGCAAAAAAATTTACTATACAATTAAACTTATTTAACCTTTTCATAAACAACCAACTTATTTAAAATAAACTCATGAAAACCACCATTTTTCATTAATAGCTTCAGTTTTATTTTTTTTCTACAACCCAAACAGTTAAGTTACACAAGCAGTGATAATAATTAGTTAATAAGAGGTAACAAACTAATCCTTAATAATATTTCTGAGCAAACAACACAATTTGTGTATATAATATTTTTCTATCTGCAATCTCTGATTATACTCAAACTATCCCTATTCTTTTGTTTTTGGTAAACCACTTCAAGCTATCACATCTTCTCCGTTCCAGGAGATTTTACACCCGCATAGCTTCCACTACTATCGAAAATGAGAGAATAGGGAACCAATTACAACCTTCTTATCCTAAACAATTGGCCATCATCAAAAAATAATACACCATCTGTGTAATCAAAAGCGGGTGGGTATTGACCATTCATACAACTACCTTAGTATTATATTCGTCGTTACTATACTCCTTCCTTGATGGCAGTAGTTTTGCGACAGCCTCTGAAGGGCGGGGACTACTACAAGCTACGATTCAGACTTCATCTTTCGGGTGAAGATAGCTTATTGATCCTGCATTGCCCTAATTAATGATATCCGTATCTCCATCCCCCGCTTTAAAAGTTAAAGAGGGGGTTTTACTTTTAGCCATCTTAAATTGCTCTGGTAATATTTGATCTGGCGACAAGCAGAGTTGGTAGTCAGTCTTAGAACGTGTTTTAAAAATAAAAGCTTAAGCAATGATCCAGATTGCCATGCTGCATACTTTAGTCAGGAGAACTGCTTAAATTTTGTCTTTTTAAGACACGTTCTAAGTATTTCGACTTTAACCTCAGAACATAAAGATAAAAATATAAACGCCAATAAGTTAAATACGACAAGATTCATAATTAATTCCTATTTCATAAAAAATAGACTACAAGATAACAACAAAAGGTTAATCTTAGTTTAAGAGCATCATCATTTTTCGATACCCTCTACTCTAATAGTTACAAGGGAATAGAGCAAAATATAAAGAAGTGTAAATTTTAAAGGTGAAAGAAGATTTATGTATATACTACCTCTAATTAGAACTAACTGAGTCCAATCATCCAACCTGTTCTGAACAAGGACGTGCTATTTCAAGATATGATGACAACAAATGGAACTTCCAGAAGAGCTGAGGATAATTTATCCTAAACAAGATGTTCGAACTAACCAAATTAGCCTATTAGTCAAAATAGTACACCTTCACGCTTACTGTAGGCTACCAATGGGCATATCATACCACAGAACCTCCAGAATTAGCTAGCTGGTTAGTGTGGTCGTGGGTGATTGTAGATGAAACCTTAAACAAAATGATTGAACTATCTTTACCTTTTGATGACTTTACTAGAGAGTTACAACGCACTATCCACTCCAAAATGCTAAGCACTAGAAAAGACTTACAACACTCACATGCCTTTAATACTATAACTATCAGATAAGATACATAAGCTGCTTCCCCCCTTTAAATAACTATTAATTTACAGTATTATTTCAATTTTTTTAGGAGTTAGATACCTGCTCCATTGCATTAAATTGATATTAGGACCCTTGTATAGCTTTGGAATCCCTCGTAACAGAATTATATTTAGATTTTTCCTCTGGTATATAATACAACACTGCTGCCCCACATTTACAGCATCCTCATTTGCCTATTATCATCTGTATTACTCGGTGGTGAAGGTGTAAATATACCAGTCGCGAATCATTTCTAGGTTAAATAATACAGCATCATGTGTATAATCCTCTGTTATGAGATGATTTGAACTATCACCAACAGCACTCGCAGAGCTTCGAGTCGCCCACAAGTGTTGTAAGCATGCAAAAGATGCTTATACTCGATTCCGAAGTTTTTAATGCTTGACTAGCAGGATGAGGAAGACTTAAAGGGCTGGGCTACAGGCATGGCTCCATTTCTTCGCCTAGCAAAGAACGATCAACACGACACCTGCAGACCAGTTATGGTGTAGTAT
>NZ_JAPMOU010000122.1 GCF_028858535.1 Spartinivicinus poritis | reverse complement strand
TTCAGTAAGGCATCAAAGTCGTAGTCATACAATTCATCTGGAATAGAAGCAATCCTTGCCATTATTAAATTCCTAGTACCGTATTATTTTAATATAATCCTAATGTCTTATAAAAGGATGTATTGAAGAAATGGGCAGAAGAAGAAAACAAAACGATTTAGTGCTATTAACTGAGCTTATTGATTTATTTTCTGTAAGATTGTTTCTGTTGTGCGCACTCTTTGATAGTGCGCATTTTGATTAGTCCCAATTCATTTTTAGTTTCTTATGGTGCTCAGCACAGTCTTTTAGATACAGATTAATTAGGTTCTGGTAAGGAATCCCATTTTCCTCTGATAATGACTTAAAATAATCAATAACATCCTCATCAAGCCTAATGGTTATCTGTTTTTTAAGCTGTTTAGCATAAGGATTTGGTGTTGAGTTTGAGAAATCGTAATTGTCACGCATAACGGAACCTGTCGTATTGTTTCTGCTCGTGCTTATTTGCTCTCCTGGCTGATATGAGTCTTATTTCGCTGTCGTCAGCCTGATATAGCAGTGGCATACCACGAGTGTCTTAAACTGGCTGCTTATGCCTAGCAATATAAAGCGCTCTTCGTCTTCTGAATGCTCTGGATCAGGTATTAACCTGGCGTACTCATCAAAGAAAACAGACTTGGCTTCATCAAATGATACTCCGTGTTTGCTTTGGTTGATGAGGTCTTTGCGCTCATCCCAAGTAAAGTTATATGCACTCATAATTATGTTGTAGTTATAGTATAATTATATGTCAAGGAACCTGTGTTCTAAACTGCGCAATCTTGATCGTTTTCTGGAGTTGGAGAACTTCTCACTTTGGTGGTGCGAACCTAGCTTTGATTCAATGGCTTGCATAATGAATGTACCTGATAGTGTACCTCTAGCTAATGGTGACTATATTCGAAAGCCCCTTATATCTTGGCTTCCAGTAAGCTTTGTTGGCATATTCCTATGACTGGCTACTTAATTGCCTGCTGTTGTTGAGAAGGGTGCTTATGTGTGTTTATAAGCCGTTTTAAGGTTATCGATGTTCATTGGTGGGGGTGAGGGACGAGAAGCCCCTACAATAAGTTAAGCGTTGGAGTTGATATTTATCGATTGCTGCTCGTCTATTCTATCGGTATCAACAGTAATCCAGTTAGTGACAAGGTCAGGGGGTGAGAGGGCGGATTCTTTTCTCATGTGTTCGATGGCGTTGCGAACAAGGTGCTCGATTTCTTGGCCTCTGGTTTCTAATTGAATGTCCTTGTCGTCAGTTGATGAATATTCGATGCCAACTGAAAGTAGGATGTGTTGTGTTTTAATCTGCGTAGTTACTTGTAACAGGGAAATACTCTCCAGCTAGCTTGAGCGCTTTATTGGTTGCTAAGTGTTCGGATTCTTTGGCAACAACTATTGTATGTATCTCAAATGTAGGAAAGGAATAAAGGGGTGAATCGCCCCCCCGAGGATAACTACTTTATTACTCGACTACATCAAATGATGTTCTTAGATCATTTTCACGGTTGAAAATACCTATTTTCACAAGAAACAAACGATAGTATTGGTCATCTTGCAGCTCATCAATAGTCTCGTTTAATACACTTAACCGTTGATTGATAGTACTATGAAGCTCTTCCAGGTTATCAAATAAATCAAGATCAAACTCTTTAGAGTAATATCGCTGCAGTTATAGTCGTATAAAGAATAAACAGTGATAGTAGGCATAATAAGTAACCTTAATGGCCTTTCACCGTGTTTCTGTTGATATGAATAATATATTAAACGACTAGTAGAGTCAGCAAAGAAACTTAAATGATTTAAAAATAGTAACATGTAATTAGTAGAATTATTATAAAAGCCCTATAAAAAAGTAGTAATCAAAAAAACTTTGCGAACAATGAAATAATATCATATAGCTAAATAAGTGATCTAATGGAAAAAGTGGTGAGTGGAGCATTGGGAAGTAGATAAAAAATAATAGAGGTTAGAGCAATAAATAATTAATTAAAAAATAAACACAAATTAATCCATAAATAAAATGGATAAAAAACAAATACACTTAAAATAAAGGGTTGAAAATTAAAATAATAAATAATTAATTCGATAAAAAACAAAATAAATAAAAATAATTAAAAAATAAATTATGTACCCACAAATACCCAAGCCCAAGCTAGTGCGATGCTAATGCGTACCCCAATATGCCCATACTATATATATAGTATGGGCATATTGGGGTACGCATTAGCATCGCACTAGCTTGGGCTTGGGTATTTGTGGGTACATAATTTATTTTTTAATTATTTTTATTTATTTTGTTTTTTATCGAATTAATTATTTATTATTTTAATTTTCAACCCTTTATTTTAAGTGTATTTGTTTTTTATCCATTTTATTTATGGATTAATTTGTGTTTATTTTTTAATTAATTATTTATTGCTCTAACCTCTATTATTTTTTATCTACTTCCCAATGCTCCACTCACCACTTTTTCCATTAGATCACTTATTTAGCTATATGATATTATTTCATTGTTCGCAAAGTTTTTTTGATTACTACTTTTT
Organism: Spartinivicinus poritis; assembly: GCF_028858535.1. NCBI lineage: Bacteria > Pseudomonadati > Pseudomonadota > Gammaproteobacteria > Oceanospirillales > Zooshikellaceae > Spartinivicinus > Spartinivicinus poritis. Next base: position 1,868 of record NZ_JAPMOU010000122.1, on the reverse strand, counting down.
TATAGGGCTTTTATAATAATTCTACTAATTACATGTTACTATTTTTAAATCATTTAAGTTTCTTTGCTGACTCTACTAGTCGTTTAATATATTATTCATATCAACAGAAACACGGTGAAAGGCCATTAAGGTTACTTATTATGCCTACTATCACTGTTTATTCTTTATACGACTATAACTGCAGCGATATTACTCTAAAGAGTTTGATCTTGATTTATTTGATAACCTGGAAGAGCTTCATAGTACTATCAATCAACGGTTAAGTGTATTAAACGAGACTATTGATGAGCTGCAAGATGACCAATACTATCGTTTGTTTCTTGTGAAAATAGGTATTTTCAACCGTGAAAATGATCTAAGAACATCATTTGATGTAGTCGAGTAATAAAGTAGTTATCCTCGGGGGGGCGATTCACCCCTTTATTCCTTTCCTACATTTGAGATACATACAATAGTTGTTGCCAAAGAATCCGAACACTTAGCAACCAATAAAGCGCTCAAGCTAGCTGGAGAGTATTTCCCTGTTACAAGTAACTACGCAGATTAAAACACAACACATCCTACTTTCAGTTGGCATCGAATATTCATCAACTGACGACAAGGACATTCAATTAGAAACCAGAGGCCAAGAAATCGAGCACCTTGTTCGCAACGCCATCGAACACATGAGAAAAGAATCCGCCCTCTCACCCCCTGACCTTGTCACTAACTGGATTACTGTTGATACCGATAGAATAGACGAGCAGCAATCGATAAATATCAACTCCAACGCTTAACTTATTGTAGGGGCTTCTCGTCCCTCACCCCCACCAATGAACATCGATAACCTTAAAACGGCTTATAAACACACATAAGCACCCTTCTCAACAACAGCAGGCAATTAAGTAGCCAGTCATAGGAATATGCCAACAAAGCTTACTGGAAGCCAAGATATAAGGGGCTTTCGAATATAGTCACCATTAGCTAGAGGTACACTATCAGGTACATTCATTATGCAAGCCATTGAATCAAAGCTAGGTTCGCACCACCAAAGTGAGAAGTTCTCCAACTCCAGAAAACGATCAAGATTGCGCAGTTTAGAACACAGGTTCCTTGACATATAATTATACTATAACTACAACATAATTATGAGTGCATATAACTTTACTTGGGATGAGCGCAAAGACCTCATCAACCAAAGCAAACACGGAGTATCATTTGATGAAGCCAAGTCTGTTTTCTTTGATGAGTACGCCAGGTTAATACCTGATCCAGAGCATTCAGAAGACGAAGAGCGCTTTATATTGCTAGGCATAAGCAGCCAGTTTAAGACACTCGTGGTATGCCACTGCTATATCAGGCTGACGACAGCGAAATAAGACTCATATCAGCCAGGAGAGCAAATAAGCACGAGCAGAAACAATACGACAGGTTCCGTTATGCGTGACAATTACGATTTCTCAAACTCAACACCAAATCCTTATGCTAAACAGCTTAAAAAACAGATAACCATTAGGCTTGATGAGGATGTTATTGATTATTTTAAGTCATTATCAGAGGAAAATGGGATTCCTTACCAGAACCTAATTAATCTGTATCTAAAAGACTGTGCTGAGCACCATAAGAAACTAAAAATGAATTGGGACTAATCAAAATGCGCACTATCAAAGAGTGCGCACAACAGAAACAATCTTACAGAAAATAAATCAATAAGCTCAGTTAATAGCACTAAATCGTTTTGTTTTCTTCTTCTGCCCATTTCTTCAATACATCCTTTTATAAGACATTAGGATTATATTAAAATAATACGGTACTAGGAATTTAATAATGGCAAGGATTGCTTCTATTCCAGATGAATTGTATGACTACGACTTTGATGCCTTACTGAA
>NZ_JAPMOU010000121.1 GCF_028858535.1 Spartinivicinus poritis | reverse complement strand
TATTTTATCAGCCGTTGTTAGCCTATTACGACAAAGTCCCTTGGTAATTAGTCCGTCAGTTTCCCTCGGTAATGACATCAGTACACAATATACTACTGTTGCTGGCTATCTCCAAAGTGTGTAATTAGACTAAAATATTTAAAGAGCAGTTTCACAAATTGCTTATCTTTTGCCAAGGCTTTTGAGGCCCGCCACGTTTGCCAAGGCTTTTGAGTCCTGCCATGTTTTCCAAGGTGTCTTTCCATAGCAGTATTTCCCATAGTGTAGGCGTTCTTGATTATAAAACTCCAGCCAGCTGTCTACGCCCTCCTGAATCTCTTCTAGTGTAGAATACACTTTTCGACGAAACATCACGTCATAACCTTCATTTTTCATGGTTTTATGGAAACGCTCGCAAATGCCGTTCGTTTGAGGACTATAAGTTTTTGTTTGAGTATGCTCGATGTCTTCCACATTTAAATACAATTGATAAGAATGGGTTTCTTTTTTGCCACAATACTCTGTGCCTCTATCAGTTAACACCCGTAATAAAGGCACCTCTTCTTGATCGTAGAAACTAATCACCCGGTCATTGAGTATATCCGCTGCTACTAGAGCATTTTTTTCTGTATAAAGTTTGGCGAAGGCAACCCGTGTATAGGTATCAATGAATGTTTGCTGATAAATTTTGCCAATCCCTTTGATATGCCCTACATAATAGGTATCCTGTGCCCCTAAATAACCCGGATGATGGGTTTCGATTTCCCCTTGCGCTTCTCGCTTATCCTTCGCTTTCTTTAAGACCTGTAACTGTCTCTCTGTTAATACATAACCATCCTGAGCCACTTTCGCTTCTAAGGCAGCTAAACGCATTTTAAAGCTTTCTAAATTATGTCGCAGCCAAATTGATCGAACACCATTTTCTGACACAACCAGCCCCTGTTTAGCCAATTCATTCGACACACGGCGTTGACCGTAATCTGGGTATTCATAAGCTATGTTCACAACCGCTTGTTCAATATGAGGCTCTACCCAATTTTTTTCTACAGGCTTCTTACGGCTAATTTCTTGTAACGCCTGTTCTCCACCTTGTTCATACAGCGTTTTAAAGCGATAGTAACTATCTCGGCTGTACCCCATGACCTTGCAAGCTTCTTGGACATTACCTAATTGCTTCGCAAGTTCTAATAAGCCTAGTTTTGGTTTAATAACTTTTGATGCTTGGTTCATTTCTAACACTCCACAGTTAACGAGTAAAAATAGCAAAGTGTCAGATCAACTAAAAACTTCTACAAATTTTTTAATATTTAATACCTGACGCATAAGTGCCTGTTCGTCTCCTGGTTTTTTCTGCTTATAAGGCGCTTCTTCATAATTGGGCTCTGTTTCAATATACGATGCTGGATGCCATCTAATAAATAATCGACGACATTGGCTGCCAAAGCCAATCAAAGAGTGGATAAACATCAATAATAGAAACATAACTTCCCTGGTCATAAAATGTGGAGCTACTGATCGCTGTTCTCCGCAATATTGGTTTCCATTAGACCACTACAAACAACCTACATTGAGAGGGTTGGTTCTTCTTCTCCTGCTGGACAACATCTATAATCCTTATGTTTTTCAAGCAGATCGATTTGCTTTTGATAAAGTTCATTTTCCAGTTCCATTCTACGTATTTTTAGCTTAATTTCTTTTTCTCTGAAAGGCTCACAAACACTGCATGGATCAAGGCAGCCTTTTACAACCAGCCCCCCTGTTGGTAACAACTCAGTGCGCTCCCATGATAGCTCAGCAATAATCCTACCAGTTGGCGTACCATCGTCGTTTAACATACCAACTTTTTCAAGGTCTGCCTTGACAGCAGCTGTGGCAGCAATACGTAAGTCATTGTCTAGAGTTGAAAGCTGGGATATACGGGGAGAGGAGCGCTGCTCAAGTAAGGAGCTAATACTAGTGTTTTGAGTTCCAGGAGTTATTATTTTTGAAATATTATCAGTTGCCAATATGGATTGAGGTACAACAGATAATTTCGTATCAATACGTGTATTATTCGTAACAGTTGTCGGTGTAGCAGAATCATTCACACGAATTTCAATCGCAGCGATTCTCCATTTTATACGTTGAACCTTCATCAACTGCCAAACAAAATAATTTACCACATGGCATTGGTTTTCATTGGATATTCGTCGGGTAGCTGATTCAAAGTGCTGCTCACTCTCACCTTCTGCATGTTCACGCGTTTCTACTTCCCCTATTGATACGGCACGTGATGCACGTACTGATGCAGCCACATAACTAGAAGAGGCTTCTGCATGCCGGCTCAAATTACGGGTAAAATCATAGGACGACTCTCCAGAATGGCCGCCGCCGCCGCCGCCGCCGCCAATTTCGATAATGCCAAGGTTAACAGAAGCACCACCACCACCTTCAGCCCAGCTTTCATCAAATTCATTCTCAATACGGGTGTTTTCTGAAATAGTAAGATCACTCACAGCGTTAGCGAACCCAAAAGACATCTGTGATTCTGCAGAAGTTCTTTCATGACGATAAGACAGAGATGTCTCCTTATCGAAAGACCAACGTGAAGCTTTGTCCACTGTAAACAGTCGAACGGTTTCACTAGGTAATAAACTAATAGTGTGTTGTAAGTCACCTTGAGTTAAACCATCTGTACAACGGCTATATTCAAAAACAAAGATGACATCTACTGGTATACGCTGGCCGTTAATAAAGGGTCTAAACGGCAATTTGTACCTAAATAGCCGGTGATCAGAACAGGGGGCCTCGATTAAATTAGGGCAACAAGGTAACTCTATACTAGGATGCTTAGAGCTCTTTTTTTCTTCACTCATAAAAAAGTACCTCAAATTTATTAAAAAGATTTATTTCAGAAAATTGAATAGTGATTAAATCAATAACAAACTTATAAACTCAAGCACCATTGCTATGCATAAAATTTAACTCTAATTTTATAGTCGTCATTATACAAGCTGTTTTGTAAGGCACTAACAGATATAATGCAAAAATCAAGTTTAATTACACAGTATGTGAAATAATAAATTTATCATAAAAATAACACCAAAAATAATTGGTTGGCGACGAGAATATAACGATAATAAATAACTTTAGCCTAATTTTAAAATTAACAGAGTTACAGTCTCCATTAAGCAATAAATAAAACACTATATGTGTAAAATTATTGTTTGTAATTCACTGTAGCTCAAATACTAATCTACATTAAATTAGATAAAGGAGTGTGTCATACGGAGTCTAAAGTTCCACATTAAAAAACTACCTAGTTTCTGTTAACTTTATACTATTGCTTTGGTGTTGCTACTCATGTTGCTTCCTCCAATGATCAAGAACATCCCTTAATACACCAAAGGGGATTACTAGCACAAAAAGTGTACAATTTATATTGTTTTTAAAACATTGACTCCATAATACTCTATAGTTTTATTGGTAGTTAAATAAATTTCATAAAATAAAGTTGTATGAAATTTATATTCTTTAACTATATAAATCCATACAATATTATTTGTCAGTTTATTTCTTAGTGACTTTATATCTATTGATCGTTATTCAATATTTAAATAAAGAGGACTTTAATTATGGCAGAAAAAAAACTTAGTGATATTTTAAATGCTTTTACTACTCATGTTGGGAGTCAAACAGACGAAAATAATAAAAGCAAAATTTGTGGTCTTTTAGCTCCTGTAGCACTTACTGGCACAGTAACAACAACGTATGATACTGATGGTGATGTGCTTGATATTACATATGAAAACAGCGAAGAGGATGATAGTACATTACAGATGGACTTGCTTTACCAATGTACTGACTGTGAAGGGTGTGGGTTCGGCGACAACGGAGGCGGCAATGGAGGCGGCAATGGAGGCGGCAATGGAGGCGGCAATGGAGGAGGCAATGGAGGCGGCAATGGAGGAGGCAATGGAGGAGGCAATGGAGGCGGCAACGGGTAAGCTAAATAGAATTTGTTTTTTTAAGTAATTATCTATACATCTAGAAAAATATTTATAATTAAATTGCATAAAACTATTTAAATAGTTGTTATTAACATTATTAAATTATAGGGCACCAATAAAAATAGTAGTTTTCGTGATAGCAAAGAAACGTCGTATGGATATCCACAGGGTATAAAAATAGTTGAGTACCCGAGTATGGGATCAAATTGACACGACTACCACAGTAAAATGCTAGCTTAGCAGTGCTCTATAATTTATTTTTAGCTAATATTTTCAATGAAGAAACACAAAAAATAGAGCTTAACAAAATAATTGGAAAGAAAATGAGCCCAACGCTATGGGAATTAAAAAATCGAAAAAAAATTCTGCTGAGCTCGAAAAAAAAGCTTAGAGACTACAAGAGAGTCATACAACATCAAAAAACTAATAACCTGCTAGCCGCTATGGACGATCCAGTCCAAACTAATAACCTGCTAGCGGCTATGGGCGATCCAGTTCAAACTAATAACCTGTTAGCGGCTATGGACGATCCAGCTCAAACTAATAACCTGCTAGCGGCTATGGACGATCCAGCTCAAACTAATAACCTGTTAGCGGCTATGGACGATCCAGCTCAAACTAATAACCTG
>NZ_JAPMOU010000120.1 GCF_028858535.1 Spartinivicinus poritis | reverse complement strand
GATTCGCTCAATAAACAGGCTGTATCTGAGGGTAGAGGCATTCTATTTATGCCACATTATAGATTTCCAGCTATAACTGGCAAGCTAAGGGACGCGTTAATGCAATCGGCGCGCTTGTTGGTTTTTTGTTTTTAACGGTAGCATTATTTGATACAAATATTAATTCAGATATCTTTTATGCCTGGTTAACACAACAGTTACTACCAAAGATACCGGCTAACTCGGTGATTGTTATGGACAATGCTAGCTTTCACAAACGAGCAGATATTCAGGATGCAATCCAACAAGAAGGCATTATCTTAGAATACCTTCCTCCCTATAGTCCTGACTTAAATCCAATTGAACACAAATGAGCTCAGGCCAAAGCGATAAGAAAACAGAATCGCTGTGATGATATAGACAAGTTATACCAATCATGGTAAATAATCTGTAAAATACCTAGTCACAGTATTTCACTTAATTTGACTAGGAATTTAATAATGGCAAGGATTGCTTCTATTCCAGATGAATTGTATGACTACGACTTTGATGCCTTACTGAACAGAGAGCCACATCCAAGAACACGGCTTCGCTTATTAGCGATGGCTCATTTGCAAGCAGGTTGGTCTCAAACTGAAATAGCACGAGCATTAAGGAAGTCAAACAATACCATTCAGGACTGGCTCAACCGTTTTAGACGAGATGGCCTTGAAGGACTTTATGAACAACCCGGCAGAGGAAAAAAACCGTTTCTTTGTCCTTCACAATATAATGAATTTAAAACGGCCGTTATTACCTTACAAAACAATCGTCAAGGCGGTAGAGTTCAAGGTAAAGATATACAACAGTTACTGCTAGAACAATTTAATATAGACTACAGCTTAAGTAGTATTTATGAGGTATTGCATAAAGCAGGACTTTCTTGGATTACATCAAGATCTAAACATCCTAATCATAGCCCAGATAAACAGCAAGCGTTTAAAAAAACTTTAAAAAAGAGGCCCTAAAAGTACTTCCCTCATTCGTTTCTCCAGATAAAGTTGATATTTGGTTTCAAGATGAAGCGAGAGTGGGTCAGCAAAATACCTGTACGCGTATTTGGGCAGAGAAAGGTACGCGTCCACGAGTGGTGAAACAACAACAGTTTGAGCAGCTATGCGCATAAACTCCTAATGACAGGTGTCCACTAAATGGGGTAAAGATCACATTTCCAGTTTCTTGAGCATAAGCTAACACTTTAAGTTTACGCTTTACTTCTTGCTCATCTTTTCTGTTCATTACTGCCCCTCAACTGACAACATGCCAAATATACAGAATGTGTCAGATGAAGTCTAAAGTTTCACACATTAATTTTCAATAAAGCTGTACATTAAACACCCAGTGCCTATTAGGGTCTTCATGGACATGCTCCTGTGAATCCAATAAAACATCGATGGAAAAGCTAGCTTCAGCGTAATAATCATTTCCTACAAGATCATCTTCGTATATATAAAAAACCAAGTTGTCAGTTGTTACACAATCACCTTCGTTTTCAAGACCGTGAAAATTAAAACTGAAAGTATGAGAGTCAGGCTTGCCGATGGGTACTGTGTTTTCCATTTCTTTTTCTTTTACAGTATCACCTGATGAGTTTTTCGTTTTAATAACTATCCATACCTCCGAAGTATTATCAAAAAACCTTTCATTCCAATATGAGTTTTCCTTAGATGAAACTGTTAATCTCACATTTGTGTAGTCACCAAGCTTTGTTTCGCGAACAAAATTCTTATGCTCAAGTTGGTATGCAGCTAGATGCCATGCGTGATTCAGTACTGGCTTAAGGATGCTTGGAGCACCGGGAATGTGGGCTTTAAGCAATGCTTGAGAATCCATATTTTTTAACCAAAAAATATCACCATACTGCATGGTACTTGTTGGTTCTCCAAATGTACCACTTCCGATGGTGTATCTATCCATCTTATAATTCGGATCAGAAATGATATCACCATGCACATTAAAGTTTGTCACAAACCTTGCGTTATTTCTGCCTGCACCAAGTGCTTGAATAGTACTATTTGATACTCCTGCTGCATCGAATACAATCGCAGGAATACCTAATTTTAAAGATGCTGCTGTTGCTAATCCTCCGCCCAGGCTATGCCCTGTTAAGTATAACTTTCTTGCATCCCTCTCATTTAAATTATGATTTTTGTTGTAGTCATCAATGCTTGTTTGTAGGCTTTTAGCAACATTGATGGCCTTATTATATTGCCCAGAGCGGCCAAACAACTGTAAGAAATCATCAGACCAATCCGTTAAGGATAGTGGCTCAGTCCCCCTGAAGGCTAATACAATATTCTTGGAGTGCTTGTGCTCAAAAACCACATAATCTAGCCCACTCACCCAAGGCCAGTCTATTTCGCTCCCCTCCCTACTCTTCTCAACATAATCATTCGTAGTGAAGTTTTGATTTATTACGTCATCAATTCCACTAAACAAGGACATCCCCCATTTAGCAAATTGTTTATCTCTATCGCTGTAGGACAGAGCAGCCAACTTGATAAAATCAACTGCTTGATTCCATTTTTCTTGTGATAAGCCTTTAGGCAAGTCATTTCTATTCATCAGGCAATTTGAGAGCATACTAGCCTTTCTATTCCCTCTTTGTTCCTGTTGGTATCCCAATTGGAAAATCCCCCCTAAGACTCATTTTAGGATGATTATTGTATTTATATGACCATGATGGATGCCGGTGTAACTACCCTCTAAAATAGCATAACCTGAGCGTAGAGATTTCTATATAATCAACACATAGGAGTTTTTACATGAGCAAACGACTAACTGAAACACAAATTGTCTCGATTCTTAAAGAAGCTGAAGCAGGCATAGTGTCGTTGTTCTCCGACTTATAGAGAGAACCATCTGTATCACCAGATGACCCTAGGGTCCTGAATAAAGTAGCGGGCCTGACAACGTAACGAAGCTAAATAGCGGGATGTAAATCGCGAGAGGCGCATCTTCCTGATGATCTTTACCCCATTTAGCGGACACCTGTCATTAGGAGTTTATGCGCATAGCTGCTCAAACCTAGCTGGTGTTTTATAACCAATAGATGAGTGCAACCTTTGCTTATTATAATAAACTTCAATGTACTCAAAAATTATCGTTTTCGCCTGTGCTCGATCACTAAAAACATAATCGTAGATACACTCAACTTTCAAGCTATGGAAAAAGCTTTCAGCAAGGGCATTATTGTAACAGTAGCCTTTGCCACTCATACTACAGATGAGTTTATTGTCCTTAAGCAGTTGTTGGTATTTGTTAGAGCAATATTGACTACCTCTGTCGGTGTGAACGATGACACCTCTCGGAAAATTACGGTGCCATTAACAACGCATCATAGACTAATCCTTTATTGATCCGTCTCGCCATCGACCAGCCGATAACTTGTCGGCTAAACACATCAATGAAAATGGCTAAATATAGCCAACCTTGCGTTGTCCAAATATAGGTAATATCACCCACCCATTTTTCATTGGGTTTATTTGCATGAAAATCCTGCTGTAAAAGATTATCAGCTATCGGTAAGTCATGCTTGCTATCCGTTGTAGCCTTGAATTTTTTGGCTTGTTTGGCTCGAAGCCCTAGTGCTACCATCCGCTTGGCTACTCGTTTGTGATTAACACATTGGTTGTTATCTTTTAGGGCTTTAGTAATACGGGGAGAGCCATAACGACCTTTATGGTGTTCGAATAACTCGATAATATCGCTATCTAGTTGCTGATTGCTCTTGTTTCTCTGAGTTTCACCCAACTGACACCATCTGTAGTACCCTGACCGAGAAACACTGAAAACCCAGCATTGAAAAGCCACAGGCCAGTCCTGCTTGTTTTTCTTGATGAAGGCATACTTCACAGCTGGTCTTTCGCAAAGTATGCTGCTGTAGATTCAACGGGTCAACGCAACACCTCTTTTATTTTCTCTTCTGGAGTCAGAAAACTCAATACTTTTCTAGGGCGCTGGTTAAGACTTTCCGCAATATAATTTAATTCCGCTTGAGAGTAATTCGATAAGTCACATTTTTTAGGTAAATATTGCCGTATAAGCCGGTTAGTATTTTCATTAGTTCCACGTTGCCAAGGTGATCGAGGATCACAAAAATACACTTTAATACCTGTTTCAGCAGTAAGCTTTTTGTGACTGGCTAACTCCATTCCCCTATCCCATGTTAATGATTTTTTTAACTCCTTTGGTAGGGTGTTGAATGCTACTATTAGGGCATTAACTACGCTTTCCGTATCATTGCCTGGTAGCTTTACTAAAATCGTTAAACGTGAGCTTCGCTCTACTAGCGTAGCCACATAGGATTTATTTGAGCCGCAAATCAGATCACCTTCCCAGTGGCCAGGTACTTTTCGGCTATCAACATTGATCGGTCGGTCTTTTATCGACACCGCATCAATGATGCCACCTCTAGGGTTGCCTTTCGTATTAAAGCTTTGGCTCAATATGGATTCCTGGGGACTATGCTTACAGACAAAAAGCTGTATACTCTAACGCTCATAATGGACTATTGATGAGTCGTTTGCTTATAAAAAATGATCAATATTAAACAGCTGGTTAGTGATGAGTATTGTTATCAGCTTATACGTCAACGTCGTTGGCC
>NZ_JAPMOU010000119.1 GCF_028858535.1 Spartinivicinus poritis | reverse complement strand
AATCATGGGTAATGGATTAGCTGAGTTTGCAGATTAGGTACTCAGTTACACCTAAAAATGATTCGTTATGGGTATACGATGAGTTAATCAGTAATGTTGCCATTTATTACGCTCGAAAAGATGCGGAAGAACACCCACTTTAAGATTCAAAAGGTTTTTTAATGGCCAATGCAATTGAGACATTACGCTATGCAAAACAACTCAAGCAGCTACAGGAAAAGGTGTTTAGTGAAAGCACCAAAGGTTTTGAAAAAATTAAATTACTAAAAGATATTAAAAAAGTCAGAGAAGCTTTAACGGTTAAAGTTAAAACTACAGTCAACCTGTTTCAGCAATTACTGGCAGGCGAGTTTAATAAACTTAATCCCAAAGTCTTTATCAAACAGGTCAAAGCCATCCTAGAAGAGATTAAACAACCCGTCGTGGATTACTTAATTAACCATCTCAACTTAAAAGCCGCTTGAGAAACTATCCTGATCCCACCGTTGATCTATTAATTTCTCAGGAAGTGAGGTTTGATAATATTCATTCTATACTGAAATGGGAAAGCCTCCTAGTAATAGCATTGGCAAAACCAAGCTTGCTGATTACACAAACGATGGTAATCAACAGCGACAGAAATTATTGGATGCTAATAAAAGGGCTTTACTTACTAAAGTACAACAGATACAGCACTCCTTGATGAATTGAAAGCACCTTTCTTAAAGTATCTCCAAGAAATCAGTAACATTTTACCGAATATCCGAAAAAAACATGACTTACTTGAGTTTAAGTTAGATTTAGAAGTTGCTGTGGATTTGCTATATGAAAAAAGGAAGTCTCGTTTAATCAGTAAAGTAGACTATAAAAAGAATAATATACCATTATGGCCAGGGTATAACACTATGACCAGCTTGTGGCCAAACACATTACCCCGGCAAAGCCGGGGAGGTACCTAATTTAATTAGCCATACTTTGGGACTGGCGAAATCGCTCCAAGTTAATTAGAAAAAATAATATCCTAAGCAATTATTGAGGTTAGGCTATTTCTTTGGCGGCTTTTACCTTTTTCAGCTTTGAGGTTTGTTTAGATGGATCAGGCGAAGTCTGCGTGGGGGCTGTCCAGCCATTTAACCACTCAAATTCTAAAGATTCCAGTAGGGCAAGCATGGAATTTGCCTTATCTACTATATTTGTCCTGCTACCAAACTCCTCCGGTACTATTTCAATAACATTGAAGGTAGGGTCACTTACATCAAGCAGATTAATTTCCTCGGCTGGATCAATATTGAGATTGTAGAGTTCAAATTGCTGCGGTTCAAAAACAGCATCATCAGTTAACCACGCCGGATCCCAGTAGCGCACTAGCTTCCAATTATCATTACTTACTGCACAATGCACTAGATTGGGTTGCCTTACTGAACCAGAACCTAGTGTTTCTGCAAAATTAGGTTGTTGCGCTTTAAGCTTAGCAATTGCTTCAACGAAAACACTATAAGGATTTAGATTGCCATCTTTATCCGTGATTGGTGGTGGGTTATCGCCGTCGTATACAACTTTTTTAAATGGCTCTGTGATTGTATCGTAAGTGACAAACAACACCCCTTCACGTGCCTGGTCACTATTTGGTTTATTTATAATGCCTTGTCCTTGAATGGCCTGACTAAAGTCTGAGCCCACAGGCATAGCTGTGTTGTCTGTGATATGCCCAGAAATTTTTGCTAACAGTTCCTGTTGTTGCACAGTGGTGTTGATACCTGTTAATCCAAGAATGGATGGCAATATGTCTGCATGACTCGTCACTTGCTCAAATTGCTGCAAGCCACCTTCAACACGGTAATAATTTTCTGGAAAGCGCACCACCAAGGGTACATGTATCATTTCTTCATAGCCAGTATGCCATTTTTCCATCATCATGTGGTGAGAGCCACTATATTCACCGTGATCTGGACAAAATATAACAATCGTATTTTCTGCTTGACCACTGGTTTCCAGCTCAGTAAGCACTGTATGTATATGTTGATCTACATGATGCAATAAAAAGCCATAATATTGGATAAAAGCAGAAGTGGTGAGATGAGGGTTTGAAGTAAGCGCAAAGGGTAGGCCTAGCATATCTGCATTTAAAGCAAGATTAGCAGCAGAATCTAGCCTTTCTTCAGGGGCTGCTGAACTGCCAAGAGAGGAGTCTGTAATGCTTTGTGCTGCTAGGGAATTAAATGCCAGTCCTATTTTGTAGGAGTAATCGAATTGGCAACCAGGTTTATTATTATTGATAAGATCTTCATTCCAGGTTGCCATCGTTGTGGCATTGTCTTGGGGGAAATTGAATGGATTAAGCGGAAGCTCGATCGTACCACTTTTTGGAATTCTTGCATGAGTGTCCTGTGATGGAACGGCCAGTGCCAAAGGGTGATTAGAAATCACCTGATCACAGGCCTGCTTAGGAACGCCTGGATATAGGCCAATGTCGTGAGGATTATTAAAAGAAACAACAGTAAACCAAGGGTTCTGAACTTTAGCACTTGTATCTGGGTCTTCCTCTTGCGCAACTGCTTGGACATAGGGAACACCTAACCCAATACGGCGAAAAAAAGTTCGCGATAAATCAGCAAACTGATAATCGCGGTAGTAACCCAAATTATTATAAAGACCACCGTAGGGCTCTGGGAAACTCCATTCCCAGTCAGAAAATCCATACTCTTCCAATGAGTTGACTGATTCATCAGAAATATGCTATTTACCGATGTAGTGCGTGTTGTAGTCGTTTGCTCTCATCCAGTCGCCAATCGTCGGGTAGCCAGTTGGATCTAACCAAGGATAGTTTTTACTAGTGCCATCTTTGAATATACCGTCTGTGTATTTAACCTCGGTTTTATTAGGGTATTGGCCAGTAAACAAAGCTGCTCGACTAGGAACACAGGCAGAAGAAGAAATACGATGTTGGTTAAGCACCACAGCATTATTTCTCAGGGCCATTAACCCTGGAAAATAATCTTTAAAGGAATTATCTTCCCCTAAATTATCCTGAAAACCAATAATTGACTTTAATTCTTGGTTAAATCCCCCCGCCTTGCCAAAAATGGGAAAACGCATTTGGTCAACCATGATTAAAAGGATATTTGGTTTGCTTTCGTTCTTTATTTTATTTGAATCCGACATGTAGTGTACTCATTTTTTATAATTAGTTGAAATTTACTATTAAACTTGTGTTAACAATTGTCAGCATAAATATCATGTTAACTAGGTGTTAAAGGTAACCTAATCGTTGACTGCTCAATTTTAACGTACAGTAAAGCTCACAGTTCCATGTGCAAACTTAGGGTATAAAATAATTAAAAGCAAATATCAAAGCGCAAGTAGTGCTGAATAGCCCATGAATCTTTGAGGTGGTATTGACTCGTCGGTTGCCATTTAATTATTAATTAAATATGACTTATAAGTATCATAACTTATATTTTCAAAGTCCACTTTAACAGAGGCTGTAACATTAATAAAAATTATTAATCATTTACAAATTTAGCCTGCAGTTCCTTTCAATATACCACAAATTTCACCAGGCCTTTGAAAAAGAGTTTGAGCAAGGGTTAAAAAAACAGGGTATTCCCATTACCGATGTGACCCACCCGCTAACACCCAAATACAGCCAATTAATGGAGAATTTACGCACGGAATATGATAGTGGCGGCAAACAATTAATCTTTTCGTCGGAAAAATCCCAGCACCGTAAATTAACCCGTTTAATTCAGCATCATTTACCCATGGATATGAAAAAAATTGGGATTATTAATGCGGATGAAGCCGCCGGTGCGAAAACCCAAAAACTGGCCCATGCTTATAATGCCGGGAGTATTCAAATTATTATTGCCAATGAGCGAGCAGAAGAAGGTGTCGACTTGCAACACGGCACATCCGCTATACATAACCTGACGTTCCCCTGGACACCTGACAAACTCACCCAACGTAAAGGCCGTGGGGTTCGCCAAGGGAATACCCAAAGCCGAGTCAAAATTTATAACTATGTGGCACAAAGCACCCTGGATGAATATCGCCTGCATTTAATTGGCCGTAAAGAAGGCTGGATTAATAAAATCCTAACGGATAACACGATTCATCAAGCCAAAAACGGTGACATGTTGGACCCTGAAGAATTAGCGATGTTACTGGCGTCTGATCCCGAAGCCTATCAACAAAAAGTAGCAGAAGCGAAAGCCAAGCGTGCCAAGCAAGAAGCCGCTAAAGTCCGTGCAGATATTGTCCGGGAGTTAAAAAGCTTACTCAATGCCGAGGCAGCATTATCCAGCCACCAAATAGAGAGTACCGAGCTGGCTAAAGATAAATTAAAGCGCCAGATAGAGTCTACAAGTGAAGCCATTGCCGCCATACAAAGCCAGCTTGCCCTGGGTGATAACCCTGCGTTACAAAAAGAACTGGCTCGTAATCAGTCCCAACATGCAAAACTCAGCCAACTATTAGCGAATTTTGATGCCAATCATACGGCAAAGGGTGAACAGCTGGCGCATAAAATTAAACGCCACCGTGTGTATTTGCAGGATAAAGCAGAAGAAGGCAAATTATTTTTGGCTCAATATAGATTCCTGGGGGCTATATTAATATGTAGTAGTGTCATTACCGAGGGAAACTGACGGACTAATTACCAAGGGACTTTGTCGTAATAGGCTAACAACGGCT
>NZ_JAPMOU010000118.1 GCF_028858535.1 Spartinivicinus poritis | reverse complement strand
TCATCAGTAGAGGAACCTGAATTTTATTGGGTTAACACCATTCTTGGAAACTTAAAAAGTGCTTTACGTAGTACTTAACCATCCCTAACCAGATTCTGAGGAGTTTATGCCAAAATTGAGCCCTACATCATTAGATCATTTAGCAACCTGGCACGAAGACCTTCAAGTTTTATTCAGTGAAGTCATTAAAAACTGTGATTGCAGTATTTTAATTGGTCACCGTAACCAGCAAGATCAAGACGCAGCTTATGTAGCAGGTAAATCGACGTTGCCATTTCCTCACAGTAAACATAATCGGCTTCCGGCGTTTGCCGTGGATGTGGCCCCTTATCCACTTAATTGGGAGGAATATAACCAGTTTTATTACTTGGGTGGGTTGGTGGTGGGTATCGCTACCAAGCTGTTTAAAGAAGGGAGAATGAAGAACCAATTACGTTAGGGTGGGGGTTGGAATCATAACTGAACCCGAAGCAAGCTATGTTTGTGAAAGCATACCTAGTGGATTTTAATGCTACTCAGTTTGTTCCAGGCTACGCCCTTGTGAAAAAAGAGAACGTGCTTAAGGCTAAGGAGTTGCTAGGGGGGTTGGCTTAGGTTATAACCACTCAATATGAGATGATCGTCCGACTTAAGCCCCGTAATGGGGCTGCTAATTTAGTGGTTAGAAGAGTGTTTCTGAGCAGCATAAACAGTGATAAATTCAACTTTATAGATTTAACTCTATTCTCATAAAATCAAACTGTTTTTCATCAGGAAAGATTTCCAGTGCTTTATTAGCAGCCTGTTCTGCTTTATCTTTTTTGCCTAGTTTCAAGTAAATTAAGGTGATAGCAGCCCAGGCACTATTATTGACTCTATTAATTTCTGTAATCTGCTTGTAACAGGACAGAGCAGATTTAAATTCTCCCAGCTGAGTATGACAGCCACCTTTGTAGTGCAAAATGCTGGATTCTAAATACCCTTTGCCCATCGACTTTAAGTTGAGCTGTAGCAGTGAATTAGCAAGTTCCAATGCTTCTTGGATTCTATCTTGGTAATAGATAGAACGCATTTTCTCATATCGTAATTTGATATTTTCTGTTGATGCATCAGCCTTATTAAAAAATGAATTAAGGGCTTTCTGATGGTAAAAAGGGAGAACGTTATTTGATGCCATATATACTACGCACTGCTATGATTTAGAAAAAACAATCTTCAAATTAAAGTTGATAAAAATCTAAAAACCTTTTTTGATGGTCACTAACCTTTATGTGTTAGCGAATCGCGTGTGCAATATATATGATTGAATGTTTTATGAACAGTTGTTTGTTTTGGTATGAGATAAAGTTCACACTTCCTTACATGGTCTTTACTTATGTACTCCATAAAATGGTGAAAGCCGGCCTTATGTAACTCTTTTGTTTTGATTAGCTCCATATAATATGTTTAAACGATTATTGGAAACAAACTCTTTAAAGCCTTGTTCAAGCTGTTGATCTCCGCGAATACAAGTTTTATTTGTACATACACATTGATACATACTACGTAGCGTAGGTAGTTGTGGTTGTTAATATGAGCATTAAGATAAGTACTATTTTTTCGATTAACTTCTACATTTTGCCTGAGCTTGTACTTGTTAAAGCTTTAGCTCTCTTTTATACCCATCGAACCAATATTCGTAGAAATTATGCTTGATAGCTTGTTTTTTGGCATATTCCGCTTCTTGTAGTTTTCCTAATTTTTGATAGATTAAATATTTTGCAGCCCAAGCACTATTTGCTCCTGGGTGTGAGTCAGTTACTTTATCGAAGTTTTCTAATGCTTTTTGGTAATGACCAAGCTTTGTTTGGCACTCGGCTTTTGACATATTGCTTTCAGGATAACCTGCATATTTCTCTCTATTTTTTTCGATCAAGCGTAAAGCTTCATTACAACGGTCCAAGCCAGCTAATGCGTCTACTTGGTAATCCCATGCTTTAATATTATCGTTATCAAGAGCTAAGATTTTCATGCTTGTTTGTAGTAGCTCTTTATAATGGAAGAAAGAGCGATAAACAGCAGCTTTACCAAGAAGTGCCTTTATATGCTTGGGGTTTAAGGCAATAGCTTTTTCGTAAATAGGGATTGCTTTCATATTTAAATTGAATCTAGCGGCCTGTTGATAGTACTCTTCAGCTTTTTCTTCTCTTAACTCTGCTGGGGTATCTTTTACCAGTTTTTCTAGCTGAGTCTCTTTAGTACTTATGGTGGGGTCATAACTTTTGACTGATAAGTTTGGCTTTGAAGGTTTTAATTTACTACATTGCCAGCCATTTTGAATTTTATCTGCGTCGGTTGAACCAAATAGCTTATTGGCTAGTTCAGAAGAAGCAAACTCTTTGACGCCACTACGTACTTGTTTTCCACCTTTTAAGCAGTAGTTAGCGCCTTCAATTCCTTTACATTGACACTGTAGAAGTTCAGCTGAATAAGTATTGGCATTGAAAAGTAAGGTGATGCAGCTGGCTACTAACAACAGCTTCCTAGATAGGCTATGCATATTACTGCTCCGTATTCATATATCTATGACTAACACCACAGATGCTAGCTTATTTTGCATTTCATGTAATATTACATGTTTGATGGATAGTTGAACATATGCTCAAGTTAAAATTAGATGCAAATCACAAAATAGTTACCTATATTTTAGTAAAAAACTTCTCTTAACTTTCACTCAATGCCCGCATTACCCTGGGGGCATGAGCGATCAAACCATCTCATTCAGCACCGAATTAAACTCAGTGGACTTAATGGAAGCTCGCGAGTTTAAATAGGTATAAACTGAGTAGCAGGCTGTGAGCCTGCGTTTTGCCGCGTTTGTGATGGTGAGTGACAGCCGTAAATTACCCAAGGATGAAGCTGCGATAAATATCATTGAAGCCCTAAGCCTGTTAATTGCTGAATAACGCTGGGGTATAGACGGTGTTTATTCAGTAGCCAAAGGGGTCGGCAAAGCTTGGCTATTTGGGGAATTACCTGGGATTAGGTGGTGAGTCGGCGTTGGGTGTTGTATTGTCTGCGCTTTATCAGAATTAACTTCCTGCTCTGGATCAACGGTCTAGTTTCCATCGACGGATAGTGGCAATTGGAGTATGAACGGGAGAATAGTCGGTTGGTAGTGCAGTTACCTTCAGGGGGAACCGTTCGGTGAATTCTTAGCAAAGATATTAATCTCGCTGTGGAAGCCATTGTAAATTAATGGATAGCACTTACCATTAATCAAGCCAGCACCATTAATATTACCATCGGCCAGCAACCAGTGAAGTCTTGATATGACACAATTTAACCACAATATGTCGTAGATTTTTAGTTTGGAAGTGTAAATGGTTGTAAACCAAATTCACTTTGTGTATTAATGTCTATTAGTATATATACGTAAGTAAATTTGGTGGGTGAAAATTGTACATATGAAGTTAAAAAAGCCTTTATTGCTTTGCTAACAGCAATAAGAAGGGAGGGATCACTTAAAAGAAATCCAATAATTATAAGATCATATAAAAAGAGTATTTTGAATAATTCAAGTAAACTATTAGTGTCAATATAAATAAAAAACCAATTTGGGAACTGGTTCTGAATTGAGATGTCATAACCGAAATGAAGCTTTATTTAATTTTACTTTTCATTGTTACTCCAAATATTTGCTATGCGAAAACATCACTTAGTTTGGAGTTTAATTTGATTTCTTTATCAGTTTTAGCGCCTTATTTAATTGCTTTAGTATTGAGTGTGATAATAGCAAATGAAACCAGGTCAAAACTAAAGAGGTTTGCAGTTGGTAAACTAGGGTTTATGCCTTTGATATTGTCATACCATGTAATAGCAATATCTGCAGTGAAGTTCATATATAGCTAGCAGGGTGGTTTATGTGGCCAAAGATTAATTAACAATTTGATAAGCTATAGATGCCCTCATTTGGTAGCCTGGAGAATAGTACTGTCTTGGGAAGATAGTACGGTAGTTCTCGTTGATAGGTATTTATACTAATATGCACTGATTGATCATTGAAATAAAAGTTACATTGTTGCAACATTAATACAGCAAATAAACTATATACTTCAACAATCGATTTATTTTTATATTTTTTCTTATTTATATAGCCTGGACTGTTTGTTATGAAAGAAAAAGTAGTATTGCTTTTTATTAGCTCAATTTTATTAAGTGGATGTAGTGGCCAATGGATTAGAAGTACTGTTGGTGGGCTTCCAAAAGGAACATATACATTTTATGCATACGATGAAGGGCGGGTAATTGCGTCTGAAGAGCAATTTATTGAAGATAAGTTTACTCTGACTCATAGCCAATCGCAGATGTGTGAAAAATATCCAACTGCAGATATTGCAAAAACTAAAAATCCGCAGGGAGAATTTGTCAGTCGATATCCTTGCACTGAAAATTAAATTATAATTTTTTTGTAGTATAAGTATATACCCTTCGCGAATGATTTTTAGGGTTTGTTGTCATCACATCTCACCCCAATCACCTATTATTTATAGGCTCATCGGTTTCGTTGCTCGACGGCCGCCCCTAAAAAACCTACGCTTTGGCTATAGAACCTCAGGCTAGGCCGTGTGAGGTGTTATTTGGATTAATAATGAATTAGTGTGATATGCCTACTATAACTTGTAGCTTGAAGCGTTTTTAGAGTAAGGCATCTTGCAACAGCTGACATTACAGACTTGTATACCAGTCGCGAATCATTTCTAACAAGGTGGAGTTAGCGGTTTACTAAAAAAGTATCATAAAGGTAGTCAATCCAAACTGTCTGATGAACAAAAAGCC
>NZ_JAPMOU010000117.1 GCF_028858535.1 Spartinivicinus poritis | reverse complement strand
TAATCCATTATGAATGCTCGAGTATACAGCTTTTTGCCTGCTAACATAGTCCCCCAGGAATCCATATAGAGCCAAAATTAATATGCCTGGTTAACACAACAGTTACTACCAAAGATACCTGCTAACTCGGTGATTGTTATGGACAATGCTAGCTTTCATAAACGAGCAGATATTCAGGATGCAATCCAACAAGAAGGCATTATCTTAGAATACCTTCCTCCCTATATATTTATACAGCATCTTCAATATGCCACTTTATGATTTTCTAGCTATATGTAAGCCACATCACCAAATAAGATAAACCGTTAGCCATTTCTTTCACTGGCTTTCTATCATCTGTATTGCCTGGTGTGAGTTTACGTGAAAATATTTTTGATATATCCAGTATAATATGCTTTAAAATTCCTGTAGTGGGGCTGATGAAAGTGAATTAAAGTAGTCATTACTTCACTGATTGATAATTTGCAAGACCAGGGCTTTTGCCGTATGCCTTTGTCCTTCAGTATTTTCTCCCGGGTGGGCATAAATTCAATGCAAAAATCATCGACATAACAAAATAGTTCAATTACACTCATTCTAAGCCTTCTTATTGGTTGTGTTCGCCGTGCAAAGCAACTTACTAAAAAGTAGGATGAAATGGATACCATTAGGGTGTGAATGTAAATTAAAAACACTATAACTATAGTATTTTTGACAGTCCTACCGACTTTTTAGTAACCATTAAGTTGGCTTCCCTACAAGAATGTAAAAGATCGCATACCTACAAAGCTTCATTAAATTCCTTGTTAGTAATTATGTTGATTGTTTTTTGAACCGAACTCACGTTAATAAGTGAGAAAATACAGTCCACTCGCTATGCTTAACAGGTATCCATCCCAGGTCTAAGCATAAGATAAGCGCTGCTTTACAAGTCCAGAGAGGAGCTTTGTTATCTATTATCCAGCCATCAAGTGTGGCGCCTTTGATTGGGTTATTACGCTTAATATAGTTAAGCTCTATAGCTTTGGCTGTTAGCATTTGAGCCTTGGCGAAGTGAGTAATATCACGATTTAAAAGTGTCCATATTTTGATGGTAGATGAGCGGTTTAACTGCTTTTGTTGTATGATACTTATAATGATAGTTTTTGAAGAGTAAGTTTTGGCTACAGTTAATGTGTTGTGCACTCAGTGCAGTAATGATCAAGTGAAAAAATAGGTTATACACCAGAAGGAAAGCAACGCTATCTGTGTAAGAGTCTACTCTGTAAAAAGTCTATAGCAATAAAGCTTACCAGCCAGGGGTAAAAGAAAAGATCATCGATATGACTGTGAATGGAAGCGGAATAAGGGATATAGCCAGAGTCCTAGGCATTAGCCGAAGTACGGTCATTGAGACGCCAAAAAAATAGTCTGAGCTGCACACTGTTAATAATGAGCGGTTAGAACAATTAGAAAATCTAAGCTGGAAAAAGTATTGGTGGCTGAAGTTGATGAGATGTGGAGTTTTGTAAAGGAGAAAGCCAATCAGCGCTGGTTATGGCATGCCATCGATGCTAAAACATAGGTTTGAGCCACTACCCATTATTTTTTGTATTTTGTGTAGTAGATTTATAATGAATGGTATAGGGTTGATATGGGTATATATAGGATTATACTTATTATCAATTGTCACTTACATTGACTGAGATATTTTTATGGTACCGATTCATAAGGCAGAAAAAAAAGATCGAAAAGAGATCATTGAATGGTTATTAGAAAGCATTGAAGAAATTGATCAGGACGAATCGCTTACACGATCAGTTAAAACCAAGAAATTGACAAGGCTAGCATCAACAGTGATGCATCAACTTCGAGGAGGCATCGCTGGTCAGGGATTGAAGGAGAAAAATGCGATAGCAGAAAGTACTTTTATCCGCTATTTGACGGAGGCAAGGCGTGCAGTCATTTTAAAAAACTGGAAGCACCATAGTTTAAAGTCAAATATAGACAGGCTAATAGCAAAGTACCCAGAGTATAAAACGGCTTTGAATAAACTGAAACGATTCAAGGTATCTAATGGGGTTAATCACCTGCAGGCACTGACTAAAGAAATTGAAAAGGAAAACCCAGAAGCTTATGCGGCATTTTTGGAACTGCAGGTTGGTCATGAAATATTGAGACATTTGCATTGTAATGAAGAGCTAGCGAGACGTGATAGCCAGTACAAGGAAACGGTTAAAGAGAGACATAATAACCCAATTCAGGTTAATTATTATTATATCAAGTGGCTGATTGAAGATCTTCTCACTAAAAAAACCCATAAAGTTGAAGGTGTTGAGAGTTATGCTTACCGACGACTGGCTTTAGGTATTGCCCTGGCAACGGGCAGAAGAGCGATAGAAGTACTAGCGCCTTGGCAAGGCCATTTTACACCCTATGGTGAATATACGCTTAACTTTAGCGGTGCGGCAAAGAAAAAAGAAAAAGCAGTTAATAAGGCCATTATCTACACAATAGTACCAGCCAAAATGGTACTGACAGCTATCTGGCATTTAAGAAGAGTTCCTGAAGTGGCTTTACTTAAGGAATTTGAAAAGGATAGTGATAGAAACACCAAAGTGAATGTGAGGATGGCTAAGTCACTGAATGAGTTGGCAAAAACGGTATTTAATAGTCCAGAAGCCGTTTTTAAAGACAGCCGTAATATTTATGGAAAAATGGTTTTGCATGAGCATTACGAAAGCTGGTTCAAAGAAAATGGTGGAACCCAAGATGCTTTTTTGCAAGCGATGTTTATGCATGAGCATATAGAAACACAACTGATTTATAAAGCTCTTATTCTTGATTTTGATTCAGATGAGGGCTTGAGGTATACAGAAGCAGGTGTACAACAGTTGGCAGATAAGCGTATTGAACTGCTCAGCCAATTTGATGGGCATGCAGAGCTGCAACGAAAGAATATCAATGCATTACATAGTGCCGTGAAAGCGAAAATAGAGGAAAAGCCTGACTTCAAACTGAACCCCAGTTCGTTAAACAAGCAGCTTGGTTTTAATAAACAGATGGCAAAGCGTTATCTTGGGATTATTGGAGATGAAGTGAATGAGGTAGTGGATGAGTTGTAACTTGTTGGGGGTGGTGGCCTTTTATTCATTATTGAATGACATTTGTAGTGATCCAGTACAGTTTCTGGAAAGCCTACGCGAGTATAGCGAAGGTTTCCCTCTATTGGTTTTAAATCATCATTTCAAAAGGTCGGAGGCGAGAGACGCTGCTTGGTAGTTTTTGTTTCTGAAGAAGATCCAGAAAATCTGAAGCTGTAAATGGTGGATTTTTTAAGCTGGCACGTTGACATCGCGCAGCTTCAATCACTGCACCTATATTTAAATCCATGAGGTTGCTTACAAACTCATCGGGGAAATCTTTTAGGTTAAAGGTTATAATGGCTTCTGCACGAGTTTGTATGGCCGTAGCTACAACATGGCGATCATTGGGATCTGGCAGGGCAATTCCTTCAATCAAAGGCTCAAACCCAGAAACAAGGGAGCCTGGTACATGTTGATTCATCAAATCTCGAACACGCCCCAATTGCTCTCTGGTTAGATCGGACCTGTTTTTGAGTAAACACTCAGCTTTTCTAGTGTTGATAAACGATCCAGCTCAAGCTTTTTCTGATAATTTCGCACATCAACATAGAGCACTTTTCTGCGATTGCCGGTGTAAGTAAATGGGATAACCCCATCATCGAGCAGCTTTATAAAAGTTGGCCTGGAGATATTAAGCAAATCAGCGCCTTCCTGGGTGGTTAGCTCAGCATGGATAGGAACCAATTTTACTGTGTTGCCATCCCCTAGCTGTGTCAAAACATCGACCAACAATCGCAAGGCTGTTACTGGCATAGCGACCTTGTGGGCAATGCCAGCAGCATCGGTGATCGACAACTCCTGAATTTCGGCTTTGGTCTCAATGAATGCCGATAACTCCTGACTGGAGGCTTTCGCGATTGCTGCTGCTTCAGCAGAAGGCAGCTTTGATTCAATGGCTTGCATAATGAATCTACCTGATAGTGTACTTAACTAATGGTAACTATATTCGAAATATTCGAAAGCTTCTTATTACCTCTATCTGTTGGTATATTCCCCTATGTAATTGCCTGCTGTTGTTGAGAAGGATGCTTATGTGCGTTTATAAGTCGCTTTAAGGTTATCGATGTCCACTGGTTGGGGGTGAGAGGGCGAGAAACAAAATGCTAACCAATAAAAAACAAAGTAAACGCTACTGAATAGCGCTTACTTGTAACTGTTCAAGTTTCTTAAGATTTTAAAAATCATTTTACTGTGAGGCCTGCCATAAGCTGTAACTTTGCTGTAGCCCGAGCCAGAACTCAGGTGTGCCATTAAGCACTTTAGAAAGTCTTAGCGCCATCTCAGGGCTTATGCCGCTTTTGCCATCTACTACTCGGTTAAGGGTGGAAGGGCTAACGCCAAGCTGTTTAGCTAAGCTGTTGATGCTAATGTCTAGTTCGTCCAGATAGCTCTCTTTGATGATCTCGCCAGGGTGTGGTGGGTTGTACATCATCCTCGTAATTCAGTATGTAAAATGCAATATTGTTGCTATAAAAGCAAGTGTGATTGATTGAGGCTTGAAAAAGTGCACACACCCAGTGCACTTAAGCTTTTAGGCAGGCTGCTTTATTTTTTGTTTTAGGGTTAGAGCCAGTAGCCATCATCGAACAACCCTGTTTTACTGCATCGACACAGACCACAGTAGGTCTTCTTTTATTGTGCACAGGGAACAATAATACCAATCCTGTTTATTAGCTTGTTAAAACAGCCCAGCCCCTGGAGCACAAGCTTTTAATGTTATTTTTCTTAT
>NZ_JAPMOU010000116.1 GCF_028858535.1 Spartinivicinus poritis | reverse complement strand
TGATTTAAACTGAAGAGTTTGATCATGGCTCAGATTGAACGCTGGCGGCAGGCCTAACACATGCAAGTCGAGCGGAAACAGGGGAGCTTGCTCCCGCTGTCGAGCGGCGGACGGGTGCGTAACGCGTAGGAATCTACCTAGTAGTGGGGGATAGCCCGAAGAAATTCGGATTAATACCGCATACGCCTTAAGGGGGAAAGAGGGCCTCTACTTGTAAGCTCTTGCTATTAGATGAGCCTGCGTCGGATTAGCTAGTTGGTGAGGTAAAGGCTCACCAAGGCGACGATCCGTAGCTGGTCTGAGAGGATGATCAGCCACACTGGGACTGAGACACGGCCCAGACTCCTACGGGAGGCAGCAGTGGGGAATATTGCACAATGGGCGGAAGCCTGATGCAGCCATGCCGCGTGTGTGAAGAAGGCTCTAGGGTTGTAAAGCACTTTCAGCGAGGAGGAAAGGGTGTAAGTTAATACCTTACGTCTGTGACGTTACTCGCAGAAGAAGCACCGGCTAACTCCGTGCCAGCAGCCGCGGTAATACGGAGGGTGCGAGCGTTAATCGGAATTACTGGGCGTAAAGCGTGCGTAGGTGGCGTGATAAGCCAGATGTGAAAGCCCCGGGCTCAACCTGGGAACTGCATCTGGAACTGTTAGGCTAGAGTACGGTAGAGGGTAGTGGAATTTCCTGTGTAGCGGTGAAATGCGTAGATATAGGAAGGAACACCAGTGGCGAAGGCGACTGCCTGGACTGATACTGACACTGAGGCACGAAAGCGTGGGGAGCAAACAGGATTAGATACCCTGGTAGTCCACGCCGTAAACGATGAGCACTAGCCGTTGGGCAACTTGATTGCTTGGTGGCGTAGCTAACGCGCTAAGTGCTCCGCCTGGGGAGTACGGCCGCAAGGTTAAAACTCAAATGAATTGACGGGGGCCCGCACAAGCGGTGGAGCATGTGGTTTAATTCGAAGCAACGCGAAGAACCTTACCTGGCCTTGACATCCTGCGAACCTTTTAGAGATAGAAGGGTGCCTTCGGGAACGCAGAGACAGGTGCTGCATGGCTGTCGTCAGCTCGTGTCGTGAGATGTTGGGTTAAGTCCCGTAACGAGCGCAACCCTTGTCCTTAGTTACCAGCATGTAATGGTGGGCACTCTAAGGAGACTGCCGGTGACAAACCGGAGGAAGGTGGGGACGACGTCAAGTCATCATGGCCCTTACGGCCAGGGCTACACACGTGCTACAATGGGGCGTACAGAGGGTTGCCAAGCTGTGAAGTGGAGCTAATCTCATAAAACGTCTCGTAGTCCGGATTGGAGTCTGCAACTCGACTCCATGAAGTCGGAATCGCTAGTAATCGTGAATCAGCATGTCACGGTGAATACGTTCCCGGGCCTTGTACACACCGCCCGTCACACCATGGGAGTGGGTTGCACCAGAAGTAGCTAGTCTAACCTTCGGGAGGACGGTTACCACGGTGTGATTCATGACTGGGGTGAAGTCGTAACAAGGTAACCCTAGGGGAACCTGGGGTTGGATCACCTCCTTAAACGAAGCTCGTCATTGCAGTTAAGAGTCCACATGAATTGTCTGGTTGAAAGGTTAAAACCCTATTGGGTCGCTGACCCGGAAGATTTGGGTCTGTAGCTCAGCTGGTTAGAGCGCACCCCTGATAAGGGTGAGGTCGCTGGTTCAAGTCCAGCCAGACCCACCAAGATTTTGGGGCCATAGCTCAGCTGGGAGAGCGCCTGCTTTGCACGCAGGAGGTCTGCGGTTCGATCCCGCATGGCTCCACCACTTTAGATAGGGAACAAGAAGTCATCGATAAAAGGTTGGGAATAAAGCTTTTTATCCATGGCTTTTTTTAAGCCACTTGCTCTTTAACAATTTGGAACTGTAGTAATTTGAAAACAACTGCTGAGTATACAGAAATGTGATACTCAAGCGTTCGGCGTAAAATATCGTTGTAATTGTTTGTAAGTGTGACTCAGATTATTTTGGGTTATATGGTCAAGTGATTAAGCGCATACGGTGGATGCCTTGGCAGCTGGAGGCGATGAAGGACGTAGGAGCCTGCGAAAAGCGACGGGGAGTTGGCAAACGAACTTTGATCCGTCGATGTCCGAATGGGGAAACCCAACCACTTAGGTGGTTATCATGCACTGAATTCATAGGTGTATGAGGCGAACCCGGGGAACTGAAACATCTAAGTACCCGGAGGAAAAGAAATCAACCGAGATTCCGTGAGTAGAGGCGATCGAAAGCGGACTAGCCCTTAAGCTTGTTATGGTTTAGTGGAAAGATCTGGAAAGTTCTGCGATACAGGGTGATAGCCCCGTACACGAAAGGCCATTTTAAGTGAAATCGAGTAGGTCGGGACACGTGATATCTTGACTGAAAATGGGGGGACCATCCTCCAAGGCTAAATACTCCCAGCTGACCGATAGTGAACCAGTACCGTGAGGGAAAGGCGAAAAGAACCCCGTTGAGGGGAGTGAAATAGAACCTGAAACCGTATGCGTACAAGCAGTGGGAGCATGCTTCGGCATGTGACTGCGTACCTTTTGTATAATGGGTCAGCGACTTATTTTCAGTGGCAAGCTTAACCGAATAGGGAAGGCGTAGGGAAACCGAGTCTTAATAGGGCGAATAGTCGCTGGGAATAGACCCGAAACCGGGCGATCTATCCATGAGCAGGGTGAAGGTTAGGTAACACTGACTGGAGGCCCGAACCCACTGTCGTTGAAAAGCCAGGGGATGACTTGTGGATCGGAGTGAAAGGCTAATCAAGCCCGGAGATAGCTGGTTCTCCTCGAAAGCTATTTAGGTAGCGCCTCGTGTCTCACCATGGGGGGTAGAGCACTGTTTCGGCTAGGGGGTCATCCCGACTTACCAACCCGATGCAAACTCCGAATACCCATGAGTGCAATCACGGGAGACACACGGCGGGTGCTAACGTCCGTCGTGGAAAGGGAAACAACCCAGACCGCCAGCTAAGGTCCCAAAGTTCTAGTTAAGTGGGAAACGATGTGAGAAGGCCCAGACAGCCAGGAGGTTGGCTTAGAAGCAGCCACCCTTTAAAGAAAGCGTAATAGCTCACTGGTCGAGTCGGCTCGCGCGGAAGATGTAACGGGGCTCAAACTAGACACCGAAGCTGCGGATCCTAACTTAGGTTAGGGTGGTAGAGGAGCGTTCTGTACGCCTGCGAAGGTAGATCGGGAGGTCTGCTGGAGGTATCAGAAGTGCGAATGCTGACATGAGTAACGATAAAGGGAGTGAGAAGCTCCCTCGCCGGAAGACCAAGGTTTCCTGCGCAACGCTAATCGGCGCAGGGTGAGTCGGCCCCTAAGGCGAGCACGAAAGTGGTAGTCGATGGGAAACAGGTTAATATTCCTGTACTAATAATGACTGCGATGAAGGGACGGAGAAGGCTAGGTTGGCCTGGCGATGGTTGTCCAGGTTTAAGGTCGTAGGTAGGCATCTTAGGCAAATCCGGGATGCTAATACTGAGAACCGATATCGAACTCATCTTCGGATGAGGAAGTAATTGATGCCATGCTTCCAGGAAAAGCTTCTAAGCTTCAGGTCATTATTAACCGTACCCCAAACCGACACAGGTGGTCAGGTAGAGAATACCAAGGCGCTTGAGAGAACTCGGGTGAAGGAACTAGGCAAAATGGCACCGTAACTTCGGGAGAAGGTGCGCCGGAGCTGGTGAAATTCCTTGCGAATGGAGCTGGAGCCGGTCGAAGATACCAGGTGGCTGCGACTGTTTATTAAAAACACAGCACTCTGCAAACACGTAAGTGGACGTATAGGGTGTGACGCCTGCCCGGTGCCGGAAGGTTAATTGATGGGGTTAGCTTAGGCGAAGCTCTTGATCGAAGCCCCGGTAAACGGCGGCCGTAACTATAACGGTCCTAAGGTAGCGAAATTCCTTGTCGGGTAAGTTCCGACCTGCACGAATGGCGTAACGATGGCCACGCTGTCTCCACCCGAGACTCAGTGAAATTGAAATCGCTGTGAAGATGCAGTGTATCCGCGGCTAGACGGAAAGACCCCGTGAACCTTTACTACAGCTTCACACTGGACTTTGAGCCTACTTGTGTAGGATAGCTGGGAGGCTTTGAAGCGGTAACGCTAGTTATCGTGGAGCCGTCCTTGAAATACCAGCCTGGTATGTTTGAGGTTCTAACTCTGGTCCCTGATCGGGATCGAGGACAGTGTGTGGTGGGTAGTTTGACTGGGGCGGTCTCCTCCCAAAGAGTAACGGAGGAGCACGAAGGTGCGCTAAGCATGGTCGGACATCATGCGGTTAGTGTAAAGGTATAAGCGCGCTTGACTGCGAGACGTACATGTCGAGCAGGTACGAAAGTAGGTCTTAGTGATCCGGTGGTTCTGTATGGAAGGGCCATCGCTCAACGGATAAAAGGTACTCCGGGGATAACAGGCTGATACCGCCCAAGAGTTCACATCGACGGCGGTGTTTGGCACCTCGATGTCGGCTCATCACATCCTGGGGCTGAAGCCGGTCCCAAGGGTATGGCTGTTCGCCATTTAAAGTGGTACGCGAGCTGGGTTTAGAACGTCGTGAGACAGTTCGGTCCCTATCTGCCGTGGACGTTGGAAGTTTGAGGAGAGCTGCTCCTAGTACGAGAGGACCGGAGTGGACGAACCACTGGTGTTCGGGTTGTGTCGCCAGACGCATTGCCCGGTAGCTAAGTTCGGACGGGATAACCGCTGAAAGCATCTAAGCGGGAAGCCCCCTTCGAGATGAGACTTCCCTGACCCTTTGAGGGTCCTAAAGAGCCGTTGAAGACGACGACGTTGATAGGCGGGGTGTGTAAGTGTTGTGAGGCATTGAGCTAACCCGTACTAATTGCTCGTGAGGCTTGACCATATAACGCCAAAGTGATTTGGGTACAAATC
>NZ_JAPMOU010000115.1 GCF_028858535.1 Spartinivicinus poritis | reverse complement strand
ACAGCATTGTTAAACACTGCAGAAGTTCCAGCTATCAGAAAACAATACTTATGGTTGTTCAACACAAGCAAGGCAGTGAATCTGCCACGTGATATGCTCGCGATAGCACTAAAACTGATTATTCCCTTTTGGCCTCGGTGTGTAGCAAAACCCTAAGTGATTGATTTATATAGCGGAAACTGGTTAACTATTATACAAAAATTAACCAGTTTTGAGGGTGCAGAACACATGATGGGCTAGAATATTGCTTCTAACTGCACCCAGCTACGCCACCAACCCTAAGTATTACCAAACCATGGTAGCCTGGCGGCATTTATATATCCAGGCCTGGCAAGCCACGATTAAAAGCCATCTCAGGGTTGGCCGGGATTCGTGCCAAATCCGCCAAAAATGCACTTAACTTTTTGATACCACTCGCTTTTCAATAAACGACAGATAATACTTACTTGGTGGCTACTTATAAGACAGTAGCTTAGTTTTGAGTTGTATGTAATGGGCTTTCAGCAACCGACTTTGCTTAATCACATCAAAATGCCTCATAGTGCAACGAAAGTACAGGTATTAACTGTCGTGTTTTTGAAAAGGGCCTAAAACTCGCGTTTAATTTGGTGGAGTTTCGCCCTCCGCCCTCTGAAACGCACCACTGTTATTTTCTAAGCTGCCATTAAATACTCTAAAAAAACATGGTTGGGGGAACGATAACCTAAACTCTTTCTTCCTCGTGTATTTAGGGTATGTTCAATATGCGTAATGTCTTCATCACTAACCTTATTAAACACTTCCAGCTATATAGAGGCATGCATCGGTCAAGTTATTCAATAAATAAATCAATAGTTTTGCTCTACAATTTTATTATTGTACTTTACTTGCCTCTCCAAGGTTTTGCAGTTGCAACCTAGAATAATTTTTTATACTCAATAATAAATATGGGGGTAGTCGAAAGCAAATTATTACTAACATAAAAAACAGTGGCTGCGCACTTCACTTTCAGTAACAAATATTTACAAGAAATATTTATTTTTATTTGAATTATTCATTCCTTTATGTACCATTAAATCACCAATCAATGTCTGAGAAATGTAGACCAGGATAATAATTAATATCAAAACATATCGGCTAATAAATTAATAGTTGCTAATTTTTACTCTTCGATTGGTTAATTTAAAAAATCTACATTAACTAAAAATTAGCGTTAAATAAGCCGACTTTTATATAGAAAATGGAGATTTCAATGACCTATATCAAAAAAACTTTCTTAGTATCTGCAGTATTTTTAATTACTGGCACAACTGTATCTGCAGCCACTTTCACTGATACCTCTGTGCATTTAGATTTAGCACAAGTGACCATCAAAAACATTCAAAGCTCTGGCACTGGATGCCCCAATGGCACAGTATCTAGTACCGTAGCACCTGATGGCAAGTCATTCGTACTAGGATTTGACGAGTATATTGCAGAAGCAGGCCCAGGTATTCCAAGACGTGAAAATCGTAAAGTTTGTAACTTAACTGTCTTACTCAAAATCCCTAATGGATTTGCTTTTACCATCGCAGATGTAAACTATCGTGGTTATGCAGATTTAGATCGCAATGTTGAAGCTATGCAAAAATCTACTTATTTCTTCGCTGGCAATCCTAGAGAAGCATCGCTACAATCTAATTTTAAAGGCCCAATATCAGAAGATTATACGATTAGTGACCGCTTAGGTATCAGTAGTTTAGTATGGTCTTCTTGTAATGCGACTACACCGGTTGTCATTAAAACTCAAATTAAAGTGGACAATAAGTATGCTAGAAGAAACAGTGGTTTAATTACCACTGATACTATCGATGGAAAATTAACTCATCGTTATGGCTTGATGTTTAAAAAATGCTAGTCTAACAAAGACTATAATATGAACTAGTATTAGGGGTCTACTCACCTTAGACCCCACTCAGTTAACCAAAAGCCTTATAAGTGGCTGTTTTTGAGCGGTGCTCCAGGTTCAAAAGGGTTAGGCGGAATTGCTAAAAAGTCCCCAGTGCCCCCTCTAGTTTACCTGCTACTTGAAACGAGTCAGGCCACTCAAACCTTATGAAAGAAAACAAAAAGTACCAAAATAATTTATTTCAACGTGTGTTTTACGAAGTGACACGTATCAGTTCCCTACACTGAAGAAGCCTTACAAAAAATTGAAATTCCTATTGATCAAGCGTACCAATGGTTACATGAGGATATTGTTGTTGGCGATTTTGAAACGATAGAATAGAGGGCTTCTGAATCACACCCTTATCAATATTGATGGCTTTTCGAATAGTTTCACTTTGCTGCCAACCGTTATAGCCCTCAATTACAGTTGGTAGGTAAACAATTAGGGCGGCTGAGATGGATCGAGAGGCGCTTTCCCATAGATAGCTTGGTGTATGATCAACGGCGTAATAATCCACTACACCAATTTTCAGCATTGGATTTTTGAATGTAGTTGGTTTAGCAAAATAAAAACCCATCCCTTCGTCGCAGCTAACATCAATAATAAGGCAACCAGGTTTGAGGCATGAAGTTTCATCTTTAGTTACATAGTGAATAGGGTGATCAGTTTCTTGATAGGTTCCGTTTATAATTATGTCTGACTCTTTGATTAAATTTTTTAGTGGGAACTCAACCCCATCATGCTCGACTATCAGCATACGTTCATCACCTGTTTTGTCTGCACAAACACGGACATAATGACAATCGAGAATTTCCTCGCGCACCTCGTGATCAGGACGTTGAATACAGATAGTAATATCTCTAAATCCATGAGCTTTAAGTGCATAGATAGCACCGCGACTAACTGCCCCAAAACCAAAAATAATGGTTTTGCGCCTATTTCCATAATGACCATCAATACCCTTAAGCTGTAGAGCATGTAAGACCGCGCAGTAGCCCGCCATTTCGTTGTTTTTATAAAAGGTGTGACGACCAACTTCGCCATTTGGACCCCAAATGTACATATCTTCAAAGGCAATCAGTGTTTGCCGGCGATCAATTGCTATTTGTGTGATGGATCGTTGTTGCGTACAATGAACATACCCCCATAGAACACCACCTTCACGAAGTGCTTGTAAATCTTCGATAACTGGCTTTGCAATGATGACTGTACCTAGGTCAGCTAATAATTCTTGCCGTGAAGCAATCCCCCCTGTTTGATCAGCAATTTCTGAGTCATCGATACCAAAGGGGGCTCCATAGCCTTTTTCGAATATCAATTGACGAAGAATGTGTTTAGGAAGGCGAGAGAAATGTTCTGGGTGAATAGCTACTCGTCGCTCATTCTCTTTTTTTGAAGTCCCTATGACTCCCAGTGATAATTTATTCATAGCATTTTATTTGTATGCACCAGTTATGTAGCGTAATTGAACTGTACTATGGGAGATTGGCTGTGTCTCCTTGACAAGGATATGATAGTGTAAACAACTTACACATTATACAGCAAATAGCGTCTATCCAACCGATAAGGCAATCTAGTACGCTGCCCACATCTAATTGACGCAGTTTATCGTTGTAATGAAATTACCCAAGATCAGGTCATTCTCTATCTGTCGAAAGTTTTAATGATTTCACTAGGCCATAATTTATAAAACAAGCTCCAGCTCTTAAGATTGCTGAGTGCTCCAATCCCACCTATTCATAACTAGCAGATAATACCGGTTCGTGGCAGCATGGATACCCACATAAATTCTAGGCACAAAAAAGGCAAGCTGTTATAGCTTGCCTTATAAGAGAATTAGCTATTAAATAGCTACAATGTTTTCCGCTTGAGGGCCCTTTTGGCCTTGAGTTACAGTGAACTCAACCAGTTGGCCTTCAGTCAGTGTTTTGAATCCAGAGCTCATGATTGCACTAAAGTGTGCGAATACGTCAGGGCCAGATTTTTGCTCAATAAATCCAAAGCCTTTGGTCTCGTTGAACCATTTTACTGTACCAGTAGTTACATTAGACATAAATAATATCCTGTAGATAAAGTATAAGATTGCCTTTATGAGGCATGAATAGCGGGAAAAATAGTCAAAAATTTAAT
Organism: Spartinivicinus poritis; assembly: GCF_028858535.1. Classification (NCBI taxonomy): domain Bacteria; kingdom Pseudomonadati; phylum Pseudomonadota; class Gammaproteobacteria; order Oceanospirillales; family Zooshikellaceae; genus Spartinivicinus; species Spartinivicinus poritis. The sequence continues at coordinate 969 of NZ_JAPMOU010000115.1, read as the reverse complement.
ATCTACAGAACGAAAAAACGCGAAATGGAGAGTATAAAATCAAAGTGGCTTCCTTTCTAGCTAGGAACAAGTTATAGACTATGGTGACTAAAGTCAACAATTTTCTTGGATTGGCTTCACATAACAGCTATTGAACGTAATATTTTGAATCCAGTCATTGCAATTAATCAGAATAAAATACTTCAGTGAATTTATTTATTAATTTTAAAAATCATTTTCAGGGGTGAAATATTTCTGTAATCCAATCATTAATCAACCTAAAGGCTTTCGCCCTCCATCCCAAATCGACCTCAACTGTAGCCCTTTCAAATCCAGCCGATAATGCCAAGAACCGGAAAGCTTTCTACTATGCTGGTAGTATGTTATTAAAAAGCGTAATACGTAATGTGGTACATCTATTATTAATCGTTAGCCTAAGCAAGCAACAGATGTAGGTGATTACTTTTGGTGGGGTAATTGTATTTAGCTAGGAATGAGTTATGTTTAAAGTACTCACCTAGCAAGATGTAGTCACAAAAAAGTAAATTGATCAACTTGCTATACCCTGCTTAACTCAAAGCCAGCCTATAACCTGGTGGCCATGGATGATTTACCTAAAACTCAGTGATCCAGAGACCAATACTCACAAATTTTACACACTTTTGATTCAGAAAGACCTGTTTGGTAATTGGGCTCTATTACGTCAATGGGGAAGAATTGGTACCAAGGGGACAATCAAGGTAGACACCTTTGATTGTTACGAAAAGGCACACTCAGCCCTCGAAAGCATAAAAAAAGAGAAACTGTGCAAGGGCTACTCTCTCAAACACTCTCAGCCTGTTACAGAACCACATGCAGACTAGTATCTCTATCAGCTATTACTTCATCAATAGAAATTTCTGATTGTGAGCGGCTGGCTTTCAGTTAAACTACTGTAAATATATACAGTATTTAGTGGTAGGCAATGCAGGTCATTCAACGCTATACAGC
>NZ_JAPMOU010000114.1 GCF_028858535.1 Spartinivicinus poritis | reverse complement strand
TTTGTAGCGCTGAGAACACCTCCGCTACCAGGTAAGCTACTAAATATAGCTTAGGCATGATGATAATTAGGAAAATAAAATACTGCTGTGAAAGATAGGGCAAGTATAGATCAACAGGCATCACAAAGTGAAGGAGAAGCTGCTCACTATCTAAGTTAGCTATTTATTAATCAAATAACCTAAACGATAGTTACTAAAAAAATAACGAACAGATGAGTTTAGGAGTAAACAATAAAGGTGTGATAGTGTAAGAGAGAGGGTGTCGATGGTGCTTTACACATCTTGAGGAAATTTCTCAACTAACAACCTGCGCCACCAACAAAATAAACAAAACGGATGATAGTACTTGCCAGAATCGTACTGGGTAGCGTTCTATCAATGGCTGTTGCTGATGCTGTGAAACCAAGGCAGGATTAGGTGTACATAAGTCGTGGTGAAACTCTGAAAATGATTGATAGCGCTTGGCAGGGTTGGGAGCTAATGCTTTTTTTAAAGCTAAATCAAACCACAGGGGAATATCAGGTCTTTTTTCACGAAGAGGACGATATTGCCAAGCTTGGTAGTTTTTTGGTTTTTGATAAGGATACTTGGCTATTTTAAAGGGTAATTCGCCTGTTAGCATTTCATAGATAATGACTGTTAAAGAAAATAAGTCTGTTAAATGGCTATAACAGTTATCTAGTAAATATTCTGGTGCTATATAGTCTGCTGAGCCTTGAGGGTATACTTTTTCTGTAGCATTGAAAGCTCCTAATTCCGTTAACCCTTTAACAGCTACCGCACCTAAATCAATTAGCTTTATCTCCCCTTGCTTGTCCAGCATAATATTGTCTGGTTTTAAATCCCTATGTACCATATGCAACCGTTGTAAGGCCCGTAACGGCTTTATAATTGGTTTTACCAACTGCCTAACTTGTTCAATAGTTGGCTTAGGATTATCATACATCCATTGTCGTAGTGTTTGTCCTTCAACATATTCATAAAGTAAATACTGAAATTGACTACTGTCAGGTTTAATCAGCCCTTTTATTAAGTTTGGATGATTAATACGTCTCGCCACCCACTGTTCACGAGCAAAGTTTTCAAGATATTGGCTATCTTCTGCAAAATTAAGAGAAGGTGCTTTTAATACGCATTTTTCATCAGTTTGTAGTGACTGCACCAGATATAAGTGACTACGTGAGCTATTATGCAACAGTGACTTTACTTCATAGGTATCAATTTTCATCCCCGGTTGTAAAGCTGGCGGAATTACTTGTTGCTTTAGTTTATTTTGAGCTTCACTAAAATTTTCATTGGGTAACTGAGCAACCTGCAATAATAAGCAACTTAGGTTATCACTACTCCCCTGTGCTAATGCCTGTTGAACAATATTTTTTGCATGTGCTTCCAAACTATGCTCTGTTTGACTCAAGTGTTGAGCTAACATTTGCTCCGTTAATACATCATGTACACCGTCTGTCGTCAGGATAAGAATATCACCTTGTTGTACCTCAAACTGCTGGTAGTCCATCTCAATATGTAAAGCAGCACCCATTGCTTTACTCAGATAACTCTGTTTTCCCTGAAATAAACGATGGTCATGAGTTAACTGTTCAACCTGCTGTTGACGAACATGATATAACCGAGAATCTCCTGCATGAAATAAGTGAGCTGTTGTAGACTTAATCACCACTGCGGTAAAGGTGGTTAGCAAGGCCTGTTTATGTACATGCTGTTGGCTATGATGATACAACCAGTGATTTAATGCTGATAATACTTTAGCTCCTGCTGTCTTAACCGGCCAACTTGCTGGTGTACAATAGTAGTCTTCAATAAACTGCGTTACTGCCAATTGACTCGCCAATTTTGCCTGAGCACAACCACTAGCACCATCAGCAATACAACCCACAACCCCTTTGTAATATTTATCACTATTGGTTGGGCTTAATGCTGCAAAGGCATCCTGGTTTTGTGCTTTTTTACCAGCACAACTATACCCACCGACATTTACCACAAGCGATGTATAGCTATCATATTCCAATTTTAAACACCAACAATGACTAATTTAATATCCACAGCGAAGAATTATTTTAGAAGCAGTTTCATAGCTCGCGAATGCAGGCTAGACAAGGCAAAAAGGGTTAAGAAAGCGGAGTTTACATATAGTAAATGAGCATTTTGAAACCCTTTTTAACGCCGTATTGCCAAGTGCAGCAGCTATGAGACTGTTTCTAGGCAACATTAATTAATTCCACCGTCCCATCCTCATTTATTTCTGCTATTTGCCCTGCTGGTTCGTCCATCCATAATAAAATAATAAACCCTACAAGTGCTGTACCAGCAATCACCATAAAAAAATTGGAATAGTCAACAAACGACAATATTGTTAAATACGTAACGGCTCCAATATTGCCATAAGCCCCTGTCATACCAGCAATCTGGCCCGTTAATCGTCGCTTAATTAAAGGTACTACTGCAAATACAGCTCCTTCTCCAGACTGCACAAAAAAAGAGCATGTCATTGCGGCAACGACTGCTAACCATAAAGGCCACTCACTATCAACCATCCCCATAACAAAATAACCTATTGCCAAACCCGCAGTTAAAATAAGTAATACCGGTTTTCGCCCAAACCGATCACTTAACCAGCCGCCACCAGGGCGAGACATTACATTCATAAATGCATAAGCGGAAGCAAGCAGACCTGCTGTGACAGGATTAAGTTGGAATGTTTCTGCAAAAAATAAGGGTAACATGGATATAACAGCTAACTCAGAGCCAAACGTAGCAAAGTAGAGAATATTTAGAATAGTCACTTGTTTAAATTTATATTGATGCAACTTGGGTACAGGCTTAGAAAAAATAGTCTTATTCACTTGCCAGGCTTTATAGCAATCTATAAAACAAAGAACAGCAAGACAAACGTATAAACTCATACTTAGCGCAACAGATAAAATATTAGCCGCTTCAGGTGAGAGCTTCCATACCAACAGTATGAGTGCACCATATAAAGGCAGCTTCATTAACATTAATAAAAATAAATCACCTTTACTGGTTACCTCAATCGCCCCAAGATGTTTTGGTTTAAAGTAGGTTGAACCTTTTGGAGTATCAGTGACCTGTTGATAAAAAATAATACCAAACCCAAGGCTCAGTAGGCCTGTCAACCCCACTGCATAACGCCACCCATCTTCACCACCAAATAATAACGCTAATGTAGGTAATGTTAGTGCTGCCGCTGCCGAGCCAAAGTTCCCCCAACCCCCATAAACTCCTTCAGCAATGCCTAATTCATTATGAGGGAACCACTCACTGATCAGTCGTATACCTATAACAAAACCAGCACCAATAAATCCTAGAAAAAAACGAGCAATGGCTGCTTGAGTAAAACTGTCTGCAATAGCAAAAGCAAAGCAAGGCAAAGAGCACAATACCAATAAAGAGGAATAAACAAGTCGCGGGCCATACCTATCAGTTAACATACCTATTATGATTCTTGCAGGAATTGTTAGTGCAACATTAATAATAAGTAATGTTTTTATTTCTGATATAGAGATATTCAAGCTATCAGCAATAGCCATCAATAAAGGTGCATGGTTAAACCAAACAATAAAGGTTATAAAGAATGCTACCCAGCTTAAATGGAGAACTTTCATTTTTCCCGTAAAGGAAAACAGCTGAAATCGATCAGTATAAGACATTGTATTACCTTTAGTTTTTATAAAACCAAAAAACTTTGAGCAGCACTTTTATTTATCAAATAATAAATTTTTATTTATCTTCTCTGATTTCAACTTTGTTATTAGTAGTTCGTACACCATACGTTTTTAAATAAACGCCTGGCTCTTCAATACACTCCCCTGTTATCAGGTTAAAGTGGTGTTTAAAAAGAGGCGAAGCTACTACCAAACTTTCACTAACCGATCCAATAATGCCTCGGGAAATAACATTGGCTTTACCAATAGGGTCATAGTTTGATACTGCATAAACTTTATTGGCTGCACTGATATAAAACAGTGCAATTTGCTGATTTTGATAAAAAGCACAGATGCCCGAATCTGGCGGAATATCACTTAAATAACATGCTTCCTCCCATGCTTGTTGACCATCCTCTAGTAGAATACTAGCAACTTTTAGTTCAATTAAATTAGTGGTTTGTTCTAGGTTCATTATTTTTCCAGTTTAAATATCTTGTCTTACCAAAAAGTCGAATTATAACTATGGTACAATCTAACCTCACCCTACCCCCTTTTTGAGGGTGCCGCAAAAACCAGCGGATGTGGGGTAATAGGGTATTCTGGAGCTGCGACATGGATGTCGCTTTAGCTATTGATGGGCCAAGGACGGCACTTCAAGAGTGGCAGAAGAATAACCTGTTATTCCATATCGGGCACTAAATTGACTTTCTACACCCATTCGCGATACCTCTTTGAAAAAGGGGGAGTGAGGGGAATTTGATGAAAACCTATCTAAGCTTTACATAACCCACTCGCCTATTACGCTCAAATTAAATAAATCCCCCCTAGCCCCCTTTTCCAAAGGGGGGCATATTATGGTTACCTTTGCAACAAGCCTAAGTTTCCATAACAGCTGGCTTTATTTGTCCTCTTTCCGTCGTGTAGATTAAATGAGTATCGGATTGATCTGAGTTAATAAAATGCTTAAAACGTTTTAGCTTTTCAGGGGTCTCCAAGGTAGTGCGCCACTCACATTGATAGTTACCAATATTATTAGCCATTTCTTTTTCTAAAGCATCACAAATACCCAGTTTGTCATCAATTACCACACTTCGTAAATAATCAATTCCACCTTCCATATTTTCCAGCCAGACAGCAGTACGTTGTAAACGTTCTGCAGTACGGATATAAAACATTAAAACTCGATCAATATAACTAATTAAGGTTTTATCACTCAGATCTGTAGCAAATAAAGAGGCATGACGAGGACGCATTCCTCCATTACCACCTACATATAAACTCCAGCCATTTTCTGTGGCAATGACTCCAATATCTTTCCTAATTATCACTATACCTAAGCCATTAGCTGCTGTATATTTGAGCAGTATGGCAACTTGATTGAGAAGGTATAAA
>NZ_JAPMOU010000113.1 GCF_028858535.1 Spartinivicinus poritis | reverse complement strand
ACCCAGAAGTCCTTTTTGGGAAGCTAACGTGACATAACCTAGTATTCATTGCAAGTTTATGGGTAATTAAATGCCATCCTTGGTGGTCATAACAAAACCTAAAAATCATTCGCGAAGGGTATATTGTATCAACTGTAGTATTAAGTACTTAGTACTAATATCTTGCAAATTTCTGGTTGCAGGTTATGTATTTTTCCATAGACTCTTATTTGCGAGATTCTATCCTCGTTACCCCGCTAGTGGTGCCTTGCCAATAAATACCTCCTTCACCAGCATTGCCTGCAGTTTGCAATGTATCTTGAAACAGTCCTGCACCAATAAAGTTCTGTGAAAGCGTCATTCCTGTATTTGGATCTATCACAGTAAAGTGAAAACTGTCCATATTAGTAGTTTTGTATTTACCCAGTATGTGTTTTCTTTCCACGGTATAGATTAATTGATCAGATGTGGATAGCTTAGGCACAGCACTGGATCGTACAGCATTTTTCCAAATCACATCACAGCCACTTTTATCTTCACGTACATCTACCCGTATCATTCCTCCTACAAAATCTGCTGTTTCAGGTATTGCTTTACCAGCTCCTTTGGGAACTGCAGGATATGGATACCCATAAGTAGATGCTACGATAACTGTATTTCCAACGCCTATAGCTGAGTTTTCAGTACCAGAAGAGTTTTTATCAAAAAGTCTTTGTTGACATATCAGCTTCCCTTCCACAGTAGTAGCATCACGAACGATAAGAGAAATTAAATTATCCGCATTATCGCTAATGGTCACATATTCGGTACCAGTGTTTGGGCCAAAAAAGGTAGGGGTAGCGCCTGTACCATGGCTAAGTTGGCCAGGTTTTCGATGGGTACCTGCATTGTATGTATGACGCCATTTAATTACAGGATTTCCCAATTCATCTTTTTTCAATAAGTAGAGCGCTCGATCAGTCGCAATAGCAGCACGCCGACCAGAAGCTGTTGAAAAAGAGTTATGTATTAATTCATTTTCGGCCAATTTCACAGTTGATATATTACCGGTCTCAGTATCTAAAACGCCAACCACAGACTGTTGAGATACAAACCATATTGCACTATCTTCGTCGACACTTAAACTAACTACACCATCACAGGATGGACTACCACAATACTTTGTGATCGCTGAGACCAGAGACACTTTGGAATCAATAGTTAAATCCCAATTTTTACCTAGAGGGCCTGATACTAAATCAGCTCTTATACGAATTAAGTCATTTTTTCCATCCACCATGACTAATCTATCCTGACTATCTAAGTAGGCATAAACACCTCCTAATAGCGTTCCAGAGTTTAGCTTGAGGTTTGCCATGGAGAATCCATTATCTTTATTCAAAATTCGGATAACAGGACTACGATCAAGGTATGCAGTACATAACGCCATTGGATTACCATCTGTACGAACTAGTACTGTTGGGCATGCCGAAATAAAAGCTCTAGAGTGATATGTAATATTGCCCACTCCAGGGCCTGCTAAAGGTGTTGTATCAGAGGACCTAGTGTCACCATGCATACTAGAAGCCCCTTCAAGTCCTATATTTAAATTAGATGATGAATATTCGTAAAAGTAAGCACTAGCAAATTTTGAGTATGCCACTATACATAACAGTGCCATCCATTGTTTTTTAACGTTATTTATCTTCATAGTTTTTTGTAAGTGATTTATGAAAAGTGTAATATTTAAAGAGTTAACATAATATCATTGCTTAAATGTTACGTATTTACATTTGTTTTTAGTTTTTTATTCTTGTTAATAAATATAGTTGTTATGTAGTGTTAAGGATGACTTTAACACCTATGACGCAGTAGACAGTAGAAGATAAAATACACAAGGCAAACCTGATCAAAAGTTACCCAGTGTTATGGCGCTCATACCAGAGATAGGCGCCTGGGAATACATCACAAACCGTATTCCATGGACGAGTTAGTAACTACTTCATCAAGAAACCCAAGACCAAATGAGTCAAGCAGCCATTGCTGAACAGAGCACTGAGGCACCAAAGTTATAGAGGTGATGGGCTCAATAAAGCTACACTCAGGTGGTACAGCTGAATTAGCAGCAATCGATAATTTAAAGGTAGCTATAGACAACGATAGTCATACTGTCGTGGGTAACGATATGCAGGAGCACATTAACGGCATACACAGCCTGGCTAAACTGAAACAAGTCACTCAAGTAAAAGATGGCGGTAAGGTCTGGCTGAGAAATGAAAGTGATAATGTACTGCAACTGCTGTCAGAATTTATGGATGTTGTTGAGCAGGTCTTTTATCCACCCATGGGTATACGTCTGCTGGAACGACCAACAAGCTTAAGCTGATACAACAAGCGATTATAGTAGATCAAACAAATACAGCATTAATTGGTATGTTGTACTTGTATTTATATACAAAACATATTGTACAACTGTTGATATATTTATAAAGAAAATTTACTTCACGCTTTTAAAAGCTGACCGATTAAATAGGTTTTAACTTGGTGGGCTTTTTTGTATTTACAAATTTATACATTATTTTTTGTGTGAAAAAATGCCAAAAAAATAAAAAGCAATGACATATCTTCTTCGCTCCCAGAAATGGTAAGTATAACTATTTAATAAGGTGTATTTTTTATGATAAATATCTTAAAGAAGGTGCTTATTCCTTTAAGTACAACAAGTGTTTTATTTATTTCATCGGCTGTTTTGGCAGATGAGGAAGTATCAGTTAACAAGCTAAATACTAACGCTAGTGGCTTTGAATCAAGCGAGTATTGTAAGGATGGACAATCGCTAATTGATTTAAAAACTGTAGCAAAAAATATTAGTGGATACTGTAATCTGATTGATAAAACTGATCGGTGGGCAATAGTTAGACTGGCAGGAGAAGCTTCTATTTCTGGTAGCGGCTATGGTTGTGAGATAAAACTAATAGATAGCCGTAACTTGGGGCATGGACTATGTGGAGTACCCAAGCAACAGAAAAAAGTTGAAGGTGAAACCTGTCCTAGCAAAATGAAACATGTATCATTTGAAGACGTATCTCAAAATCTCAAAGAAGTATGTGAATCACTTGGCGAGTGGGATATTGTTCGTATAGGTAACAGAGGTTCAGTAACAGGCTCTGGTTATGGATGCTCATTAAAAGTAAACGATAGTAAAAATTTAGGCCACTCATTATGTATGGATGAGTAAAATAGATTTTATTTCGATATGTAAATTGTATAGCTAATATGTAGCTCCCTTTTGTAAGTGATGCTTTTCAAAAGGGAGTATTAAGTTGAATAAAGTAATGCCACTATTATCTTTAGGTAGTGAAAGACTGTGGTAAGGTCTGGTTTGGAAATGAAATTGATAGTGTACTGCAACTATTTTCTGAATTTATGGAGTTGGTTGAGCAGGCTTTTAGATCTTTCTATGCATGGCTACACGCCTACCGGGCCTACCAATAAGTCTAGCCTGATACAACAGGCTGGCTCAGTAAATCAGCAGAATATTGACTTGAAAACGATGCTCTAAGTTGGGTCTTTATAGTAATCAAACACAGATTGATATTCACCATTAGATTTAATTGCTTCTATTCGGTTGTCAAAATAGTCTCTTAAGTTTTTGCTTTTAAATCCAGCTCGCTGATAAATAGGTCCACCAAAAATACGGTGAATTTTGTATTTTTTAGTTGTATCAATACCTTTCAGAGCAAGCTTGTTTTTCATCCATAAAAAAATAGCGAGGTCACAAATTAGTACATCAGTTCTTTTTGTCCAAAACATTTTGTTTTGGTGGGACTGTAAAGGTACTTCAAGCCATCTATTACGGTTTTTTTTAGCAAGCTTTTGGTATTCAGGACCTAATAATTTGGGGGCGCCCTCCCAGGAAACCAGTGATAAACCATCAAGGTCATGAATAGTTCTTATATTTAGCTTTTTCTCTTCTAAGGTTATTGCTACATCATCAAAAGGCAGGTAGTTACTGGAGTAGTATAAATTCTTATATTTTACATGTGTGATAGTCGAAACGTCGATTTTAGATGATCTTAGAGAGTAGTCTATCTCTTCATTTTGTAGTGGAATAAATTTTAGTTCAAACTTTTGCTCATCGAAAACCTTCTTTAAGATATCTATAATAATTCCTTTATCTTGAAAAGAGTAGGGTGGCTTACTTTTCGGTATTCCAATCGATAAAGTATCTTTAGCATATGTGGTGAATGACAAAAGTAGTAAGAGTAGTCCAGCTTTCATTTTGCTTATCTCTACATCATCCTGATAGGTGTAAGTAAATTTCCTAAAGCTTACACTATAAATAATAGCAAGCTTATCTTTGTTACTCTGTTACAGATATTTTACTTATTCTAATGATCGGTTGGCAGGGAATAACCAGCCTCAAGCCCTCTATATATCTGACTTCTAATCTCCTGAAAGGGCATTAGTCCGCTTGTTGCTCTTATCTATCTAACTGTATTAGTGGTATCTAATTTACTGTCATTAAGACAACAAATCTGCCCCGGAATCCAGAAGAGTGGAAAAAGCACTTATCCTCTCTTTGGGTTTTGCGTCACAAAAGTTTTGTGCAATTGAAAAGAGTGCAGTAATCTAGCTCTAGAACATGCTATGTATGAGGTTTAGGTGTTAACTGCTAATTTCACAAAATGCAAAAAACTGAAAGGAAGTTCAATAAAGTGAAAAGTAATGCAATGCCTGCCAGAGGAAGTCATTTGATAAGCCTAAACGGCTTGAAATATAGTTGAGATCAGCTAATCCAGAGTTTCTATGGAAGGCAATTCAAGCTTTGTCAGTAGTTGATGATAAAGAGATATTTTAAATAATTAAAAATTTGTTGGTAGATAATAACCAATATGTGCTCAATGATGGCAAAATCTGTTTGTTTATATTAAAGCCCAAAATTAGGTAATCTTAGAGTCCTCTCAGATAATGCCTAGTAATATACCCAATGCGAAGGGTTTTTAGGTGAGGCCATCAAGTGACGAAGCCTCATGAGCCTATTGAAATAGGTAATTGGGGTGAGAAACGAAGACAGTTAAATGCTCCTGCATAAACTGCATTCCCACCATCCTTGGCATTTAATTACCCACAAATTTGGGCTAGCTCAAAGCCTGCCTTCAGTTCATATATACCCATAACGAATCATTTTTAGGTGTAACTGAGTACCTAATCTGCAAACTCAGCTAATCCATTACCCAT
>NZ_JAPMOU010000112.1 GCF_028858535.1 Spartinivicinus poritis | reverse complement strand
CAAATCCTCTCATAACAGTGGATTATACACATGATGCTGTATTATTGAACCTAGAAATGATTCGCGACTGGTATAATATATTTAATCTGACTATAATTAAAGCATTTAAAGAAAATTATCAGCTATTTTATTTGGCTTAATATTTAGTGGAATTAATTTGTTAAGGACTGACAAACATGTTTAAAGTTGATGATATTATTGATCATAGCTATCGTGTTACTGGAGAATGTAGTAACTCTGGGGGGATGGGAACAATTTTATTTGTAGAACCCACAAATAGCCCGTCACCTTTTCCTCTTGTATTAAAGTACTGTAAAGATATAGATGATGAAGTAATACAGCGCTTCCGCCGTGAGGTAAAGTTTCTAGCTTCATTTCATGGTAACACAAAAGTAGTGCAAATTTATTCACATAATTTACAGCATGAGCCACCTTACTTTGTAATGAAGTATTACTCTGATGGTGATTTAACTAAACTAACTCAAAAAATAAAAAGTTCACCTGAAGCTCAAGAGAGCTTGATTCTTAAAATGATTGACTGTCTACAAGAACTACATATTAGAAATCAATACCATAGAGATATTAAACCACAAAATTTTTTAGTAGAGGGGAATCATGTGGTTGTTTCTGATTTTGGACTTTCTACAGAGATAGGATCAAATACATTTTGTACAAGAAGCTCAATCTATTGGGGCACTCATGGGTATATCCCTCCTGAGTTTCTTCATGATGGAGGTTTTAAAAATCCAGATGCTTCTGGTGATATTTTTATGTTGGGAAAAACAATTTATTTTTTATTGACAGGAAGAGATCCCCTTTACTTAGTTGAATCAGAGATACCTGCACCTTTATATTATATTATTGATAAATGCTGCAAAGTGGATAAAAATCAACGATACCAAAACCTTAATGACCTTAAGCAATCACTAACTACAGCCTTTGATGTTTTACTACAAAGAGCTGAAGGCCTATCAAAGTCAAAACTTTTATTAGACCAAATATCTGATGAGTTAAAAGATCAGAAATATAGCCCAACAAAAGTCAAAGAATTTATCGATCAATTAGCACTACTAGAAAACCAAGAACAAAATAATATTTGCTTTGAACTATCTTCCGGTTTTTTCAATATAATCTGTTTAGACAAAGTTGTAAGTCATCTACAAACATTTTTGGATATTTATGAAAAGCATGTTGAAACCAAAGATTATTCATGGCGCTATGCAGAAAATATTGCAGAAAACATGGGAATAGTTTTTACATCCCAAAAAGCAGCAGTAGAGCAAAAAATATTATCGCTTGATCTGGCTATTCGAGCAGCAATCTATATGAATAGGTTTGCAGCAATGGACACATGCAATAGCTTGATTCAAAACATACAAAAGGATGATACTGAGTTGGGCCAAGCAGTCGCACACTTAATTACCAAGTACCGTGATCAATTTGTAGGAGATATTGACTCTAGTAGCTGCCAAAATGACTATATTCGACAAACACTGCTAATCTTAAAAAATAATTAACTTGACTAAATATTGGAGACTATTAACTCAAAATGAGCAACTTCAGACATAGGTTAAGACTAGCAGTAGAGGAACTTGTTACACATCAAGAAAAAATAAAATATAGGTTGGAAAGTTCTATAGGGCAATTAATACTGGCAAATGTTCCCGAAGACAACGAAGTACCTAATTATTTCAGAGAAAAACATGCTAAGATTATAAAAAAAGTTACAACATGCAAAAAATCTGGTAACGACATTAAGGTAAGAGACTTTTTACATGGAAAGCGCGGTTCTACTCTTTCTAAGATAGCCTTAGAAATCTGGAAACTCTATTTAGAATATGAAGATTATTTAACAAATGACTGTATACCCAACAGGGAAAGTTAACCTAAAGATTCACTTACATTTGACGCTAGCTACTTTTGAATGAATCAATCAGTTAAAATATTTCAATAAATCCTATCTATAATCAACCCATAAAACTAGTCAAAAGTAATGTCTTATCTGACCAAAAACTCATTAAATTTTGTATAAAAGTTAACCAGAATTAACAGTATAAATCAATCACTTGGGGTTTTGCTACACACTACCTGGACGCTTCACCAGGTAGTCAAAAGGCTATATCACTAAGCTTAATTAGCGTCCTCAACTCTCAAAATGACTTGGTTGTATGATGTTTCTCCGTGTCCTCTCGGTAAGGGTGTGTAGGTGCTAAAAATATTTCTTACTGAGGTGGTACGATAAATCTTATTAATATCATTTTTGCAAGAACTATTGGTTATAAGTCTGTCATAAGTTAAAAGGTATAAGTAGAATAACTGAACTATTACTAAGAACAACCGTCTTAATTACAAGCTTAATGCTGGTATCTGCAAGTTTTTTTTGTTGGTTATATCACTATTGCTCAAATACAGTCTTATGAGTAGTACTGTAGCATAAAGTGAGAGTGCCATTTTTGTATCTATTTTAGAAATTAATGGCTTACCACTCAGCCAACAATGAAAGGCCATCTAATGAAAGATCTTACTCAGCAAGATACCAAAACTATCATATTTTTTTTAGAACATTACTTCAATGACAAGATTAAAGTTCATCATGAAGATGAAAATGTCATAAATTATGTTTCTATGCTACTTGATATGAGTCTCCATTTGCACACATTAATAAATGATGAAGAAAGCCATCATGCTTTATGTTGGTTGAATAAAAAGCTTTTGGACACAATAAACCCTCATCAAAAATATAGTGATCCATACCCTAATAGTTTGTTAATCAATAACATCAAATCGTTACAAATGACAATTGATGGGTATAAAGTGAATAGCAATTAAAATATGTGTCCCTCTGGCAATTATGGGGCTACAGCAAATATCCTACACACTTTACCGTGAATATCTCTATTCAATCAATAAACCTCTCTAGTACGCTGCCTGTAGCCAATTGTTAGCAGTTTACCATTATAATGAAATCGCCCAAAATTGAGTCATTAACTTCCGAAGACTTTGACCAATTACGTCTAGCCATTGAACAGTCGAATTTATCAGATGCACACAAGATTTTAGTTATCGGTGTATTGGAGCTGTGTTTATGGCTCCAGCAGAAACTAACCTTCTCAAAAATCAGCATTAGTAACCTGAAAAAGGCCTTTGGTGTTCAGTCTGAGAAGCGCTCTTGGGATAAGCCGTCAGACTCAGAGGTACAGGCTGAAAGTGGGGTTAGTAACTCAACTGACAGTGCCGATATATCACCTAAGCCAGATACTCGTTCGATAGATAAGTCCAAGCGTAAAGGCCATGGCCGATTAGGTGCCGATGCTTATACGGCAGCAGAAACAGTTGTCTTAAAGCACCCTGATTATACAGCTGGTGATCCTTGCCCTCTATTGTGCGGGGGTAAACTCTATGAACTGAAGCCCCCCAAGGTCTTTATCCATATTGAAGGTGGACAGTTATTCAATGCTACTCGTTATGAAACGCAACGACTACGCTGTGGTTTATGTGGTGAGCTATATACGACTCCACGGCTTGCCAATGTTACTGAAAAGTATGATGCGCGAGCCAAAGCCATGGTGGCTGTTTTAAAGTATCAAATGGGACTCCCTCTGTATCGGCTTGCTCAGTGGCAACAGCAAACCGGTGTCCCTATCCCTGATACGACACAGTGGGGGTTGTGTCTTGAGGTGCATCAAGTAGCGACTTACATTTTTAATGCCTGCCTCATTTTAGGGGCACAAAGTCCTTTATTCTTTCAGGATGACACTACGGTTAAGGTCCTGTCGGTTATGGCAGGCAAAGAAGCCAACCCTGATAGGCCGGATAAAAAAGGCACCTATACAACAGGGTTAATCGCGGATCATTATGGCCACTCGATTTATCTATTTTTTTCCGGCATAAAACATGCTGGAGAGAATCTCACTAGGGTATTAAATGAACGGGAGACTGGCTTACCGATACCGTTTCAGGCCTGTGATGCGTTACCTCAGAATAATATTGATAAAGCCCTAGAAACTATAGTTTGTCACTGCCTAATCCACGGTCGAAGAAAGTTTATTGAGCTTGAAAATTACTTTCCTGAACAAGCCAGCACTGTTTTAGACGCCGTGGGTTGTATTTATGCTTATGAGGATCATTGCAAAAAAAAGAAGCTCTCCCCTCTAGACCGGTTGGCTTATCACCAGAAGTACAGTCAGCCTATCATGGATATCTTAAAATCCTGGATGGAACAGCAACTGAACGAGCGCAAGGCTGAACCAAACAGTCCTCTAGGCAAAAGTTACCATTATTGGCTCAATCGTTGGGACACCTTAACTCAGTTTTTAACCCATGCTGGTGCCCCCTTGGATACGAATATGGTCGAGCGAGCCTTAAAAATAGCGATTCGTGTCCGAAAGAATAGCTTATTCCACAAAACGTTAAATGGCGCCAAAGTCGGTAGTGAACTCATGAGCGTCATTCATACGGCGTTAAAAAATGGCATTAACCCCATTGATTATTTAACGGTATTACAGCTGTACCAGGAGCAAGTGAAACAAAACCCCTTTGCTTGGTTGCCCTGGAATTACCAGCAAGCACTATCGTCAATAACAGAAGAGACACCATTAGCCGCCTAGGCAAAAATGCACTTATGCCGCGACGGGTTTCCAGTCTTCCATGATTGAGGCACGCCTTGGGTCACCTTGGTATAAGAGTATTTGTAGCTCTTTGGCACTGATTTTATAGGTGATGCCTCCAGCCTTTGGCCACCATTTTAATTTACCTTGAGAAAATCGTTTCATACAGAGCCAAAACCCTTGTCCATCGTACACTAGTAATTTAACCGCTTCTTTACGGCGGTTAGTGAAAACAAAAATGGTCCCTGAATCCGGTTGCTCACTTAATTGCTGCTGACATAGGGCAATAAGACTGTTGATGCCTTTACGAAAATCAATCGGTTTAACTGCTAATAATAAACGATGTTGAGGTGTCAGTTGCAGCATACGATTACACAATAAATCGAGTAATTAATTCATCCACCGCTTGAGACGATAGCTCATTGACCTTGAGCACCGTGCCATCAGGTCTGGTGAGTTCAATACTGAGCACATTAGGCCAGCATAATTCAGCAAAGTCTGGTCTCGTGTCCACATGAATGGTGCTAAAATCAGCCTCAATAAATTCCTTGCCAGGTGTCTTCGTTTTTTTAGCAAGCTTAGTTTTACCCGTTAATTTTTGTTCTTTACTTGCCAACTGAGCACGACTGATTTTTAGGGTGGTTAAAATTTTAGATAATTTATAATGATGTTGTAGTGCAATGACATCCAGCCAAAAACTGTCAGGAAATGGCCGTCGTGTACCTGGTCGCTGCCGCCAGGCATCAAACTTGGCTTGCACAGACTCCAAGGTTAATGGTGGTGGTTCAGAAGGGGTTGCTTCCTCGGTCATGAGTATCCTCAACTAAGATGAAAATTGTTGAGGGTAGGCTATCAAGTGTTGATTATACGAGGTCGGATAGGCGGCACCTGTTACCAGCTGCCGCCCTCCTAAGAACTGTACGTGCAACTTTCACTGCATACAGCTCAA
>NZ_JAPMOU010000111.1 GCF_028858535.1 Spartinivicinus poritis | reverse complement strand
AATCATGGGTAATGGATTAGCTGAGTTTGCAGATTAGGTACTCAGTTACACCTAAAAATGATTCGTTATGGGTATATCCCACAGATTTAGGTAAAATAACTAATTGAACAAATTTTAGTATTTAATGACCTACATGTACAGCTCTTTGCTTCGGCCTTGACTCAGTTGCTTTAAGAGTTATTGGGTCACTGGTTTTTCTAGAATAGTTTTCTAGCGAATGGATAAAGCCAGTTGACAGTTGTAGCTGAAACTTTATATTATCAGTCTATGCTAAACTTTAATGCCCATTCAGCCCATATTTATCTACAGTCAAATCATTACTGGCTGGGGGGGCTGTTATGAGTGTGATTTAGCAAGTACGAATCACTAAAAAGCCCTCACAGTTAAACTGTGAGGGCTTTTTTTATGTCACTAATTATTAGTGTTGAGAACAGAGAAAGTATTATGGAAGGGGTGATTTTTATTGGCTTACAGGCTTCTGGTAAGTCAACATTTTTTCTTCAGGAATTCTATAAAACCCACATAAGGCTAAATCTGGATATGCTGAAAACCAGAAACCGTGAGCGAATTCTGTTAGAAGCCTGTATTGCTGCGAAACAGTCGGTAGTGATTGATAATACCAACCCAACGAGGTTAGAAAGGACTAAGTATATTCAACAGTTTAAGGATAATTACTTTACTGTTAAAGGTTATTACTTTAGTTCAAGTTTACCTGACTGTTTGGCTAGGAACGCTAATCGTATGGGTAAAGAGCAAATACCAGAAAGGGGGATTAAAGGAACCTATAATAAACTGGAATTGCCCAATTATGAGGAAGGTTTTGATCAGCTTTATTATGTTTCTTTAGTTAAAGATAAGTGTGTAGTGGAAGAGTGGAACCATGAAATTTGATGATTTAGATAAAAAAATGCGGTTGTTTGAAACAGCTCATGACCATTGTGTATTGCCTGGTATTTACATAGTTGCACGAATTGATGGTCGTTGCTTCACTAAGCTAACCAAAGAGACTCATTGCTTTGAAGCTCCTTATGATACCAAGTTTAGGGATATCATGGTTGAAACAGTAAAACATTTAATGAATTGTGGCTTTAAGATTATTTACGGTTACACTCAAAGTGATGAAATTTCACTATTGTTTGATTTAAATGATAATACCTTTCAACGAAAGGAGCGAAAGCTCAACTCTGTGCTTGCAGGTGAGGCCAGTGCGAAGTTTAGTTTATTGTTAGGTGATCATGGAATATTTGACAGTCGGCTATGTCAGTTGCCTAATAGACAGCTTGTGGTTGATTATTTCAGGTGGAGAAATGAGGATGCTCACCGAAACGCACTGAATTCACACTGCTATTGGTTATTAAGAAAAGAAGGTGTTAAGCCTAAAACGGCAGATGTTACTTTTTGCAAAATGTCTGTAGCAGAAAAGAATGAGTTTTTATTTCAGCGAGGGATTAACTTTAATGAATTGCCAAGCTGGCAGAAAAGAGGGGTAGGGGTATATTGGCAAGCATATGAAAAAGAAGCAATTAGCCCATTAACAAATGAGACAGTATTAGCGACTAGAAAACAGTTAACGGTGGACTATGAGTTGCCAATGAAAGACAGTTATAGCCAGTTCATTGATACTTTGGTACAAAGCGTAGAATAAAAAAGGAGCTGTATGAAATACCATCATTTGGGTATACCAACTAAAGAATCATTAAAAGACGAAATTCATTTAAAACATTTGAAAATGTACGTGAGTGGTTATGGGAAAAATCCTTATGGAATTGAGTGGGTCAGGTATGAAGATGATGCACCATACCCTGAAATAGTGAAAACACTACCTCATGTTGCCTTTGAGGTAGAGGATATTTATAAAGCAATTGACGGTAAAAATGTGATTATTGAGCCGAATAGCCCTAGTCCTGGTGTTATTGTTGCGTTTATTGAGGATAATGGAGCACCTATTGAGTTTTTACAGGTAGATCGGACAATTGCTGAAGAGGGGATATAAGCCCAGGGATTGAATGTAAAGAATTTGTAAAGTAACACCAATTCAATCCTGTATTGGTGTTGTTATTTGCTTCACGGTAGTATATTAGCATCTACAAATTAACTGAAGGATATTAATCTGCCATTAGTTAGTATGACATCAGTTTAAGTTAATATAATGTTCCTAGCCTCAAGTATTTTACCTTGTTGCGAAGTGTAGAAGTGATCTGGTGCGTATTTGAGTTGAATGTTGTATAAAATGGATTCTGTAGTGAAAGTATTATTAGTAGAAGATGATTTAATGATTGCAGACGGTATTGCCAGGGGGGTGAGTAGGGCTGCCTTGCAAATGGAGCATGTAACCTGTGTTAAAGATGCAAAGTTAGCATTGATAGACCAGGGAATAGGGTTGATTGTATTAGATCTGGGGTTGCCTGATGGTGATGGACTAACCCTTTTACGTGAATTAAGGCGTGAGGGGCTGGAATTACCTGTATTGGTACTAACTGCCAGGGATGAGCCAAGAGATAGAGTGCTTGGTTTAGACAGTGGTGCTGATGATTATTTGGTTAAGCCATTCAATTTGGATGAGTTGATTGCTCGTATCAGGGCTTTATTAAGGAGAAGGATGGGGAGAGCCGCTGCTGTCATTGAGTATGGTCCACTGACTTTAGACCCAGGACAAATGCAAGTATTGTTGAATCAGCAGCCTGTTACTATTCCCTTACGCCAGTTTCGTTTGCTTCAATATTTATTGGAGTCACAGGGACGTGTAAAAACCAAACAGCAGATTATTGATGCCCTCTATCGTTGGGATCAGGATATCGAAGAAAATACCATAGAAGTTTATATTTCGCAGTTGAGAAAACATTTATGGCCCAAATTAATCAAGACAATGCGTGGAATCGGTTATTTAATTCCAAAGTTCGACCAAGCTCATTAAAGGGCCGTATATTACTTAGAGTTGTATTAGTTCTGACAGTTGCCTGGTTTATAGAGGTGATTTTTTCTAAAGGAATTGCCTGGTATAAAACCCGAGAGTTTTTTCAACACCAAACTCAACTGATGGCAGAAAGCTGGATCGAGGTTATTTCACAGCAAGAAGTTCAAAGTTTACAATTAAAGCAACAACCTAGATTATTATTGTTGGGATGGCGTGAACATGAGTTAGTGCTTCAGCAAGGGGACGTTGCTTTTGCAAAGCCTAATAAAAAAGAAACTTATATTGCCAACTTCAATAATCACAAATGGGTTATTAGTACAGTTTGTCAAAACAATGCTTGTGTATTAGTCGGTCTTAGAGACTCGGAAAGAAAGAACGCTGTTTGGGGCTTAGTTATTCTTATTTTTGTACCATTGTTGATTATGTTTGGCCTAGCTATGTTGGCTATGCATTATGCTGTGCAATCAGGTTTACAACCACTTAATTTATTAGCCCAACATGTATCAAGTGTGTCTATTGAGAAACTTCCTCCTTTGCCTGAGTCATCAATATTAAAAGAGCTACTACCACTTGTACATGCCTTGAATCAACTAATAAATAATATGAAAGCTCAATTGCTAAAAGAGAGGCAGTTTTTAGATACTTGTACTCATGAGCTTAGAACCCCTGTTACAGCATTAATTGCTCAAATGCAAAGTCTGGGCTATTTAAATAATGATAATGCTAATTCTGATTTTCATAAAGTGAATAATGCTGCATTAAGAGTTGTAAGAGTCGCAAATCAATTTTTAAGCTTAGCTAAAACGAATAACGCTACTGCACTGGAAAATCAATGTGAAAAATTTGATTTGTGTGAGCTGTTTCGTCAGGTGATTGCAGACTTGATAATTGATCACAGCCATTGTGATTGTCAGATGAAAGGATCCAATTCAATCATGGTTTTTGCCGATCCACTAGCAATGGAAATGGTATGTCGCAATTTAATTGAAAATGCACTACGTTATGGCACTAACGTTGAAAGTGGTAAAGTGCATATTCAATTTACATGTGAATTGGAAAATGGCCAAGTAAAAGTTACCGTTGAGGATGCGGGGCCAGGAGTAATGGAGAAATACAGGGAAAAATTAGTCCAGCGATTTTATCGTATAGCTGGGCATAATACACAGGGAGCGGGCCTTGGCTTGAGTATAATTAATGAAATTGCAACTTATTATGATGGTTCTGTCATTATTGGTGAAAGTCGATTGGGTGGTTTGAAGGTTGTTGTTTGGTTGAATAATATTCTCAACTGATGAGGTATATGCAACGATTGTAATTGTTGTCGATACCATAGCTTAAAGCAAGCTTGGCTAATTCTGGATTCCTGTTTTTTGCAGTAATATTTAAGGCTCAATATGGATTCCTGGGGGCTAGATTAATAGCCCTACCAAATCATTTAATAACCCCTTACCACGACGTTTTAAATTATACACAAACTCAAACAATGCTAAATAATAAGGTAGTTTCTCTTGTGATATACCACGATGTGGCCTAAGCCAAGAGCGCAGCAGTGACCAGCAACCTTCTACTGTGTTGACATGAACTTCATGAAAACCATCACCATCTTCATCCCGAGCATATTCCCCCTTCCCATGACAAACCGTTTTATGCTGATAACCCCAGGCTGGCAACCTACTATAAATCTTGTATTCATCGGTATAAATTAATGTGCCTGGATTAATGACATGCTTGATAATAGGGGCTATGGTTTTCTGCTTTACATTCTTCAGCATTCGAATAATTAACTGCCCATCACGTTCAACTAATCCTAAAATAGGTGGCTTTTCTTTTTCTAAGGTTTCTCTCCCTCTTGCCCCTTTAAGTCGATTACGCCGACTTTTTCGCCCTTTTTTTTACAGCTTCTGGCTGACCTTTATGACCAGCCACAATATACACTTCATCGGCTTCCACTTTGCCACTTAATTGAGGAATGGGTAGGCTAGCAAAAATACTTTCGCGTAGTTGACTGGTCATATGTTGGGCTTCATCTTTATTTAAATCGAGCTCGTGGGCAATTTGTCGATTGGATAAGTTGAGCCCCATAAAATACAAGCAGAGTATCCAGACTTTTAATGGCTGATGGTGTCCTGCAAATACTGTGAATGTTAAATCATCAAATCGCTTTTTACAGCTCTGACAGTGATAGCGTTTGCGCGCTTTTTGAGTAGTATGATAACCATGACTTTTAACGCCTTTGGATTGACAATAAGGGCAACAAACGCCTTCTGGCCAACGACGTTGACGTATAAGCTGATAACAATACTCATCACTAACCAGCTGTTTAATATTGATCATTTTTTATAAACAAACGACTCGTCAATAGTCCATTATGAGCGTTAGAGTATACAGCTTTTTGTCTGTAAGCATAGTCCCCAGGAATCCATATTGAGCCTTAATTAAATACAACAGAAAGTCTCTATGACAAACGACTATCAAGATATCAACGCCTCGCTACCACCTATGAATAGCCGTGTCGACGTCATTTGTCGATACCATGATCGAGATGAATTAATTACTGAAAAAATACGCGCATACCACGACAATGGTGGCGAATTTTACTTAACGACTGTCGGTCATAATATCAGTAAATTAGTTACGCACTGGAAACTAGCCGGTTAATCTGGCTAGTGCCTATTCACTGTCGTTTTAAAAAGAAAAATTAATTGCTGATGTGCTTTAATAATATTCGCTTTCTTCAACACTAATATCACCTGCAGCGACA
>NZ_JAPMOU010000110.1 GCF_028858535.1 Spartinivicinus poritis | reverse complement strand
GTGTTAATGGGAAAGCAGGTGGGGCTATCACAACAGGCACTTCACAAATACCATCGTGAGCTCGCTCTTCAAAAACCAATTGTTTGGGCTCCATAGGGAAAGTCCGCCTAACATTCAGGTTTGATTACAAAACAAACAGTTTTTCGCTTCATATCAGTGAAGTGTTGGACAGAGATAAACATCATTCAGTGATCGTCTTTCTTTCGCCTTATTAACTAATACATCAGTAGCCGTATAATTAAGCTTTCAAATTCCTAAGTATCAAGATACAAATAATAGGCTTAAGTACGGCAGTTAATCTATTAAATAATGATAGCTAAAGCCAGCTTTATTCTGATTGTAATTTATTAACAAATTTCTGGTAGATATCCATTAAGTACAACGCTTTATCCAACTTATCAGGAGGTAACATATCCATATTAACTTCAAATTCCTGGAGAAAATCCCAAGGATGAATAAATTTTTCTTTATCTTCATTAGTATAACAGAATGGGCTTCTATGCCATAAAATTGTCACTTCATACATAATCATAACCAAGGCATAACTAAACTTTCTTTTTTTTAGTTTATCTATAAAAATGTTAGACCATTGACTATGTTGTTTTAGTTGCTTTACAAGTCCATCAAACGCATCTTTACAATTTAAATTATATTGAGTATTAGGTGAGTTAAGCTTATTAACTAAATATTGAGATGAAGCATTTAAAGCCTCACTATATAAAAGGATGTTTTTTTTGAAAGGATCAATATCTGAGCTTTCTTTTCTAATATCATTGGCTGTTATTTTCTTTTCGATGCTACCAGCGGAAGATTTATTATTTTTATTAAGTTCTCGTAGATATTTATTTTTTAACGATTTGTAAATATATCCTCCATGCCCTCTTCTACCTCCTTCTAAAACTAACTTCTTCACAAAGTTCTCTATATTATCAATACCTAGTACTTCTGAAAATAATCCAGGGTAACCATCTTTATTAATAATATACTTATCAGTTTGGTTAATATTTAAGTAAATTTTACACAGCTCATACAAACTCAAATTTTCGATATTTATGTTACCACTAGTTTTCTTCCCTAGTGAAAACTTTCTAACATATTTGCTTAGCTCACTTGAGTCTCTTTTAGACTCTGTTTTCTTAATAAAAAACTGAAAGCCTTCACTCCCTAATTTAACCAGCTTAATTTCAATATCCAGATTTTTTTTTGATAATGTCTTTATCTTTGACTCAATTTGCTTTTTTGCTTCTGATGGGTATACACCAACCAATCTAGGCATAAAAAGCAAGCACGATAGTTCTAGCTGGTTAAATATCCTTGAACGTACTTCCCTTCCTACACGCTGACTTTGAACATAAGGCCTACACAGCTTATACAACGCTATAGTTGATGAGCTTGATAATTGTTTTAGAATATTCAGGTCTATGTGTGTATAAACCTTATGCAAGTCATCAAAAATCCAATCAGCTATCGAATAACTAAATGCTCCTGATCCTTTAACTTTAAAAGAGTTACTATCAGAAGTTAGTATTTCCGTTGTAAAAGGCTTTTGTATTAATTCGCTTTCATCTGATAAAAATGTAATGATGCTTTTTGTCTTAGACAGATCATCTACTGTTGCAACTTTTACACTACTTAACCGAAAAACAGCTTTCTTAATTAGTTCATAATTTCTATTTGGTAACTCTATAGATTTTGCAAGATCAGCATAAGACCAATCATGTATGCTGTACCCTAAGTGCTCTTTTTCCCTTCTCGCAAGTTCTATCATTGCAATCAAACATTTCAGGTCATTTGAGTTTAAGAGTGCACCTTTAACTGATTTTGAAAACTCTACAGAGTGGCACAAATCTACAGCACTTTTTGATAGCACGGCAATCATACCAGAAATTACTTTTGAGCCTTGATACTGGCCAAGTTCTTTACTGTAAGCAAGCCTAACTGTCATTTAAGTGCAATACCTCAAACCAGAGCTATATACTCAACCAATCTGTCTTTTTTTGAACAAAACCGCCGTTCTTCTCAATAAAATATAGTAACGCTATACCTAATAAACCATGACCTATATTTAAGACTATTCTGACCTATTTTTCAATTACTTTGTTCACCCACGACAGATCGTTTAATAATTAAACAAAAATTGTATTATATCATTCAAAACATGTATTATTTTTACCAAAACTGTATTATTTTTACCAAAAAAAGCTTGGAAACAACATTAAAAACTATGTAAATCAATTAGTTATCTACGATACTCTGAGTGTCTATAGTAAAGAAATAGTATATTAAAATTACATTATATAGTAGTAATTATAATTAAAAGATTTAGCTCAACTACTCATCATGTATAAAAAATGCTCTATTTCTATTCGAATTTACTCCTTATTTTAAAAAATAAACGACCTATATATTGTTTAAAATTTATAAAAAATATACAATATATGTTGCTTATATATTCATATATATGATAGTACTGCTAATATCAAAGATATGTACTTTTTTAACTCACGTATCAGCTTATGGAATCACTTTGATGAAAATCATTACAAGTGCAACTCACAAAGGAGGCGAAGCAAAAACTACATTTGCTCAAGTCACTGCCTCTTACACAGCTCAAGTTAAAAACAAAAGAACACTATTAATAGACCTTGATAAACAAAGCTCCCTATCTAGACGATATCTAAGAATGGAGTCAGAAGAGACAAGAGCAGAAATAGATGGAACGGCTATTCCACCTGTTCATCCAGACTATAGAGAAGGCAGTGATCCTTCTGACTTTCCTCCTAGAACAAGTTTCCATGGAATTTATCATGGCCAAATGGTTGTCCCCTATCCAACTAGTATACCTAACCTAGACATTGTACCTTCATGGTCAAGCCGGCTTGATGCTGTGCTCAAAAATAGCCCAGACTACTTACTTGAAAGGGTGTACAACAGGCCTCTAGAGTTTTTTAAGCTTCCTGAGCTTAGAAGTGCATATGATGTTGTAATCATCGATACACCTCCAGACAAAAATCCACTTGTAATAGGAGCTTTAAGAGCTAGTACACATGTCTTCATTCCTGTTCAGCTTGCACAAATGTCTTTGGAAGGACTTGAAGCAATGAAAATTTTTGTTGGGCAGCAGAATGATGTTGTTTGTCATGATCATGAAATTAAACTGGCTGGAATTGTTCCTACGATCTATGACAAATCTGCAAGCCAAAAGAAACGGTTAGAATTTCTAAAAGACCAGCATGGTGATTTGATTATTGATCCTCCAATGTATAAAAGAGTAACGATTACTAGGTTAAGTGAAACACCAGCAGAGCCTTCAAGTTTTTTAGAGTGGCCCTCCTCTATCATGGCTAAGAAATATGGGCATAAAAAATCACAACAAGAAAATGATAAGCATGAACTTTTAGAAACCTGTGAAGAAGTTTATAAGAGGGTATTTAAATGAGCGGAATGTTTAGAATTCCAAGTAGAAATCCAAATACTGAAAACGAAACTACTGAGGAAAAGTTCAGTAGAGACGAACTCGTAAATAAGTCACAAGAACTACGTCGTGATGCAGGTCCAACTAGAATGGACATGATTCATCACAACCTTAGTAACGTAAGAACACTTTCATTTACGCCACAACAGCTCAAGTCTTGGTTAAAAGTTGGAACTGGCAATAGCCTAATACAAAAGAAGAAAGGGGATATAGTATTTCCACCTTTCGATAGCATAGAGCATAACTTAAAGCTTGATAAGTTTTCATTTAAAAAAGCAAAGTCTGACTATGAGGAAATTTGTGCATTAGCTAAAACAATTTACTTAGATGGCATTAGTGTTTTGCCGCCTATTAAGTTGCTGGATGATAACTCCGGCGTTTACAAAGTTATATATGGACAAAGACGTTTCATTGCAGCATATATTCTTGAGGAGCATTTGATTTATGCTGAAATAGAAAAATCTACGGAAATTTATAATTCTCCATTTGAAGTTGCGAAAATACAATTCAAGGAGAATGCTGGTCAGTCAGATATGTCTTTAGCAGACAAACTATCATTCGTTGAACTGGTTAATACTGAATACACAAAGAAGTATGGCAAGCCTGCAACAGTTTTAGACTTAGAAAAAGAAACGGGACTTTCAAATCAAAATGCAAGGAGCTTTCACAGACTCTTGCATAGTTGTGAATTAGTAAAAAAATTAGTACATAAGCACGTTATTACATCACTCAAACCTGCAGTAAAGCTGCATCAAGAGTTAAAAAAGAATCCAGCAAAAGTTAGAAATGAATTGTTAGAAAAATTCTCTGAGTTTAAGGATGAACTAAAAGAGTGTAGTTATTTTGAAAGCGATGAAGTAGTTCAGATAAAAAATAATAAAAGAGATTATGGAAAAAGAACACTTAAAATGGGGACTACTAAAAACAGTGAACTAATAAAAGATGTTCTAAAGAGATACTCTAAATCAAAAGAGTTTGCACAGTTGAAGGTTGTTATCCAAGATCTAGACTGGAGTGACTTTGAACAAATTGAAAATGCATGGAATAGCTTTTTAGAAATTGGTAACACTGTTTTTGGTGAGTAGTAAAGATTGGAGCTTTTTATGATTTCACAAAGTATTTCAACTTGGAACGATATAAGATTTATCTTTGAAAATAAAGAGTATAAGAATGAGTTTACATCTACCTCTGTTGATATTACCGCTCACTGCTTTAATTTGCTAAATAAAGGCCTTCAGAGAGATAGCTATAATAAGAAACAGCAGTCTATTTGGATTGCAGAAGCACTCAAAGATATGCTTGATCAGCCTCATGATGAGTTCATGTTATTACTTGATACTGATACAAGTAATAGGCATAAAGGGCTGGAAATGAAAACAATTTTTTTAACTCTACCAGTTGAGATTGATAAACAGTTGGAGAGTAAGGTTGGTTATATTAACGAAACAGAAGTTGGCTTGACTGGCGTAAAAAGGAGAGTTATTTATACTGCTATTTATCGGCGCTATTGGAAAATGAATGCCTTTGGGAAAGAATTCCCCCTTGATGATGCATAAAGGGGGTCCCGGGACCCCCTTTAGTTAAGTTATTGATTTTAAAGAAAAAAACAAACTAAGTGCTTAGAACCTATAAGCCAATACATGTACAATTATTAATACATAGATACCTCTGGCGCAGTTTCAATAGCTCCATATCCATAGATTGACTAAAATAGGGGAGGTGGGCTCTTGAGAGCTTTCAACAGCAGTTGTTTACCATTTATCTTCGTAGCGTTATCTAGCAAAATTTTAAGTGGTTCAAGGTCTTCGCCAGTTGAAGGGTTGACTATAAAGTTCACATTTTCTATGGAAGCGATATTCACATCGTTGACTTCGGTTTGAATATCAACCTCACCGGAAACACCAGGCTATTAATGGTGTTCGGGACATGGCTTGATTAGATGAATGGTCAGCTTTCGGTTTTAAAATCTTGGCAATGGTGTTGAAGTAACCAGCGGCTTTTTGGGGGGATTCTTGCCCCACATTGACTCCAGTAAACCGGTCTTTTTTGCCTGCATTCCAGCGAGCCACACTTAATACCAATCATGGTAAATAATCTGTAAAATACCTGGTCACAGTATTTCACTTAATTTAACTAGGAATTTAATAATGGCAAGGATTGCTTCTATTCCAGATGAATTGTATGACTACGACTTTGATGCCTTACTAAATAGAGAGCCACACCCAAGAACACGACTTCGCTTATTAGCGATGGCTCATTTGCAAGCAGGTTGGTCTCAAACTGAAATAGCACGAGCATTAAGGAAGTCAAA
>NZ_JAPMOU010000109.1 GCF_028858535.1 Spartinivicinus poritis | reverse complement strand
AGACCTTACATAATTCAATCATTAAGCACTGAGCAATAGCAATCACCATGGTAGGAAATGAGAGCTTATTCCTACAGCCCTTTATGAGCTAGCTCTTTAAACAGGAGTTATCTGGTAGGTTTTAAAAGCTAGACCTTACATAATTCAATCATTAAGCACTGAGCAATAGCAATCACCATGGTAGGAAATGAGAGCTTATTCCTACAGTCCATCCTAGCTACTACTTAAACAAGAGCAGGTTGGTAGGTTTTAAGATCCTATACTTTTGATATGCCGAATCTCTTCATTATTACTAAGTGTTAAAGTCTATCAATAACTGAAGAGTCCTCCTTTAGATAAGCTGTTATTAACACTGTGTATAACCTATATAATTTGGTAGGTTTTAAGAGCCAAAATTGATAGACTTTTAGAGCTGCTGTCAATAGAGCAGCAGTTATCCACAGGCAAAATGATTACTCAATTGAAAATCTGGTAGGTTTTACGATCCATAACTGGGAGGAAAAAAGAGCTGCCCTCTAATTATCTGTTGATAAAACTCTTAGAGTTGGGGATAAACATATTAATAACTTTTTACTATGGTAGGTTTTAAGAGCCATAAATGTTAGGTTTTAAGGGCTATATATGTTAGGAATATATAGCAAGTACTGGTAGGTTTTAAGAGCACATATTTTAAAGCAAACCCAATAAATTCAAGGCTCACAAGCCAACAATTAAAAAAGCTCTCTTCTTTATCCTTTTTTAATCTTTATTAGTCTTTTCTCTTTATTGGTTTTTATAATTATAAAAACTTTATGTGCATATCTATAATAAACCAACACAACACTCTTAAACTAAATTCCTTCCTTCGTATAATTCAAATATTCAACTACATTGCTAAAACAATTATCTTTAAACTTTGGCCAAAGCTTAAATGCATGCTTGATACAGGCTTTCTTTTCCATCTCTCCACGAAAGGGACCTGACCAAACACTGCTATTGAATCCATTTTGTTGAGCACAAGCGTTCAATTCAGCCTGTGTCATAAAGGTAGTCATGTAGTCACCAGTAGATAACTTAGCTACACAATACACACCTATACAGTTGCCTTTCTCTTGATCACTCAAAAAAGGGTTTTTAGTTTGGTTGCAAAGGGCCTAAATATTCAAAGCCACCGTTCTGAATATCACTCTCAAATACTCTCTCAGCCACTACAAACTGTACTACACCGGTTTCTAAAGCCAGGGTATAAAGGCCGTGATAAGTAATATCCAGCTTACACTCTAAAGCTTGAAGCTCTTTGTTATAGCGGGTTGTTAGGTAACACAGTTTCTTCTGGTGGTTGAGCGTTAACCCTAAGCTGGCCGCTTGCAATAAGCTGTCGTGTATCGACTGTGGTGTACAGTGTTGTAGCTTTACTGTTTGTGCAATTTGTGTTTTAGCGAACTGAGCTTCTTCATGATAATTAAGGCTATATTTGTGATGCTCAACAATATGCTTAAAGCGTTCTTCACTCTTAATGATGGCCTGAATATAAGTGGGTAACGGTGGAGTAGGGGAGTCTGTCATAACTGCTCTTTTCTTATCTAGTGAGTTAAATCAACTAATGCAGTACCAGTTGTGGTATATCCTGGCCAATGATTTTCTTCTAAACAGTTTTTAAGCTTTATCAGCGCTTGGACAACTATGTCATCTGCCATTTGTTTAGTTTCTTGACTTAGCGTGATCAGCTCACAAATAGAAACGTCTTGATATTCAATCACTAAAAAATCAAAGCCATTGGGTAACAAACCTGTGCACATCTCAAACACATAGCGATAAAATGCATCTTGGTACTGATAGCCGTATTTAGCGGCTTTGCTTTTCCAAATAACGGGATTAGCTGTATCCGCTGTTTTCAGATCCCACAGGTGTAGGGTAGGTGTTAACCAGTCTATACGGCATTTAAGGAGTAGCTGAGTGATAGGGCAGATAGTAAATAATGACAGCTCACTGATACCGGCTGATAATACCTCTTTAGCCTCTGAACGCTCATAAATTGCTTTGATTGCCTGATAGGCTTGTAGCCAAGTCGTTTTTGCAATAGGTGTCTTATGTTGATGCTCTGGCAATTCATGGTGATTGAGTAACAGCTGATCCCAAATCACTATGTCAGGATCCACTGATAGTAACCTGGCTATTTTATTTGCCTTTTTCTCCCCAACTTTGGTTTTAGGCTGTTTTAACCTGACTAATGCTTGATCAATATCAGTGATTGTTTTTAGTGCAGTTGGATAGTCCTCGATGGCTAAATCACAGTAGTAGCGCTGATAAACCTTGTCAGGTTCTAAGCACAGTGCATGAATAAACTCGCCCGTTGTTAAATAACTGGCTGGTTTTTGGTTGTTAGTTGTTTTGTCTGATTCGATAAATTGACAATAAAAGTGCTTGGCTGATTGGTTAATTAACACCTTTAGCTGGCTATGTGAGTAAGCCGGTGCCTGGTGATAATCCTCAGCCGGTAGATTCCTATAAACACCAGGAACACATTGCTCCTGCTCATCCAGATAGTGCCGTATGACACCCGTTTCAGTGTAAGTTACCGCTTCATTAATAGTCAGCCCCAGCGACTGAAATAAATCTAAATCAGTGTGGGAATGGGAAATTATTTTTTTAGAATCAATTTGATTCATAGTTAATAATTAACAAAACGTTAGAAATATCGAAAAGAGGTTTTCTGGAGAGTTATTAAAAAATGCAGTAATAAATAACGAAATGCTAGGGAAAGTCGTCGATCATGCAAAAAATACATTTTTTTAATAACAGCTATTTAAATTTGTTTCGCATGGTGATAAATTCACCTCTGTCACTGATTCAGCGTTAGCATAGTGTTGCACGATTTAGTTACGCGGCAGAAATAAATAAAAAGTTTGCAGCT
Source organism: Spartinivicinus poritis (assembly GCF_028858535.1). Taxonomy (NCBI): domain Bacteria; kingdom Pseudomonadati; phylum Pseudomonadota; class Gammaproteobacteria; order Oceanospirillales; family Zooshikellaceae; genus Spartinivicinus; species Spartinivicinus poritis. Next base: position 3,094 of record NZ_JAPMOU010000109.1, on the reverse strand, counting down.
ATTTTTTTATCAGTGATAGGAGAAACTAAAAAAGGGCGGGAATGGAGAGTAGTTTTATAGAGTTAGGAGTTGATACTATGAATCCAGCATTTATTGAAGCCGCAATTGAAATTTTAAAGGGTGCACTGCGTGATAGTGTACATAGGTTCTGCCGTCAAAAAAATCGTATTTTATACAATGAGTTATTAGTACAGGCAGCACATTACAACCGTTCTCAACCCATGCTATCAGTGTTACGTGAACATAAAGATGAATTCTTAGGGACTGAACCTAGCCAGCGGCCCATTGCAACAGTTGAAAAAGAGATCCATCTGCTAGAAATACAACACCAACAACTCAGCCAGCAATACCGGGAAACTCGGGCACTGTTAGAACAACGTCGACTCGAACTACAGACAATTGAAAACCAGGGATTATCATTCTAGTAGTGAAAACCCAAATACAGGCGACTAAGCCTTAATTTTAATTTCGGGTTTGCAATAAATGGCTCATAAACACGCTATCTCTTTTTCTAGTGGGTGGGAATGTTATTGCCTAAAAATATTTTATTAACAGGTTCAGCCATGCACCATCAACTGTGTTTTTTTACTGAAGATGCCGAACAGTTCGGGCTCAATTGCGCTGTTGTTATCCATAAACTTGTCTTTCATGGTGCACAAAACTGGCACGAACAACGCAATATATATCCTGACAGTACAGGTAAAAAAAGAGTTTGGGTATATAACTCTATTTCGGGCTGGCTTCAATGGTTTGAATATTTTACTCCCCATCAGATTGAATACTCATTGAATAAACTGGTTAAGAAAGGGGTATTAGTTAAAGGTCAATTTAATAAAAAAGGCTACCATCGTCCTATTTGGTATGCATTTGTGGATCAAGAAAAATACTTCAATCGGACTTCTGATTGCTACTTAAACTGTGTCAAACCTACCAGTGGTGTTGTAAATCTTGGTCAGCTTGAAAAGGCGGTGATAACACAACCCACTGACAAATGGCCTAAACCCTCAAAATTAACCACTGAAAAATCAGTCAATAATCAACAGTTATTACTGGAATGGTTTGATCAGATTTTTTGGCCACGTTACCCGTTAAAAAAAGAGAAATTTAGAGCGATAAAAGTCATCCTCAAACTGAAACCCGATTCTGATCTGCAAGCAAAAATTATGAACGGACTGAATAACCAGATTATCGAAAGGCATCTGAAAATTTCGGCTAATCAGTGGGTGGCTGACTGGAAACATCCAACGACTTGGTTAAATAATCGCTGTTGGGAAGATGAAGTTCAACTGGTAGTGAAATCACCGGAATCTACCAATGGTACAGACTGGCAAACCTATCTAGCCAAAAACAAGAGCATGATTGAATTGGGCTATATCACTGAACAACAGTTATATCAATTATGGTTGGCAAAAGAAAATCCACCCAAAAATAACAATTACCAGAGTAGGGGAGGGCAGTGGATTGAGGGTGAGGTGATACAATGAAGACAGCGGCTGAATTGATTGGCAACTTTAAGGTAGAGCAAACCAAATCCAATCATAGTCATGCAAAACCCACAGCTGATACTAAACAACAGTGGCAGGCAACACTACGAATACTGTACTTTTTTGAGCGGCTTCAAACACTATATGGTCAGCGTTACCATGCCACTTTTGGAGGAGCAGAACAGGAAGCCCAGGCAAAAAAAGAATGGTCACCCTATATTCAACAGCTCAATAAGCGCATGATTGATCATGGCTTTGAGCAGGCAAAACAGTTAATGATTGAAGGGAACAAACAGTATCAGTGGCCCAATATTCCTGACATGATTCGACTCTGCAAGCCATCCCTATCACAGCTAGGGTTAATAACATTTGCTGAGGCATTTAATGAAGCTTGTCAACATGCCCATGACCCCATCAATCATAACTGGTCACATCAGGCAGTGTATTTGGCAGGGAAACAAGTAGGCTGGTATAGCCTGCGTTGTGATAGTCATTTAGCATCCGTAAAAAAACAATTTGAGTATGCCTATCACCAGTTATGTAATCGCCTATTAGCGGGAGAGTCGATTGAGGATGGTGTACACTTGGCATTAACTCAGAACAACAAATCAACGTCTGCTGAACTACAAACATTAGCCAAACAACAGCAACAAATGGTTGAACAAGGTATTAATCCAAAAGGCGGTCGAGCAGAGTTTTTGAGAAACTGGAAACAACTGTCGAGCCATTAGACCGGCTATGTCATAATAATTTGTAGCAGTGCTACAAATTATCCATTGAGCAATAACTCAGTATGAATGACATTTGGAAAGCCGTTAAACGGTGCAAGCAGTTAAAAGAGCAGGGCTTATCACAAGCAGATATTGCCAGGCGAATGAAAGTTTCACGGGCTGAAGTATCACATCTATCGCGGTTTGATCAGTTACATCCGAAGGTTAAAACCCTATTAGATAAATACCCTCTCCCTGCTGCACATTTACGGGAACTGGTTACTGTCAAAAATATCTACCAGCAAATGCAACTAGTTAAGCAGGCCTATATACACAACTGGTCTAGTCGTGACCTGACTGGTGAAGTACTCTTATTGGAAGAAGTCGATACGTTGGCAAAATGGCAGACAATACCGGATGATCAGTTAGGTAAAAAACTATCAACGCTCACGGGGTTTACCACCGTGGTTAAACGTGGGAAACAAGTTAAAAATAGCACAAACGGTGGCTATGTGGCGCTGGCTTTTAACAACGATGAGGAATTAGAGGCCATCATCGAAAAATTACGGAAGCACTAAAAAAAGGCCAGTACTACAAAATCTGGCAAACGGGACATAGTACCCCTACGACCCAACGAGAATAGTGAACACAAAATATTTGTTAATTACATCAGACCTAACAATTCATCTTTTAATAATTGTGTATTGATAACAGTGCCCCTGTCAGAGGGTGTCTGAAAAATGGAAGGAAACCATAAACTGTTATCCAGCATAGGAATGACTTCGTTTAATACAATTTCAACAGTAAATTGCATGGGCTTAAAATTTCCTAATTATCATCATGCCTAAGCTATATTTAGTAGCTTACCTGGTAGCGGAGGTGTTCTCAGCGCTACAAATG